>PMDT01000191.1 GCA_003154555.1 Spirochaetaceae bacterium | reverse complement strand
AAGGGACGACCGTCTTGAAGTTCTTCCTCCACATCGATCAGAAGGAACAGAAGAAGCGTCTCCAGCAGCGGCTGGACGATCCGCTCAAACGATGGAAGTTCAACCCCGCCGACGTCGCCGAAAGAAAGCTGTGGGACGCGTACATGCAGGCCTACGAAGAGGCGCTCTCCCGAACGAGCAGCGATTGGGCGCCCTGGCGCATCATTCCTTCGAATCACAACTGGTATCGCAACCTCACCGTTGCGCGGGCTATCGTAGAGACGCTCGAAGGACTCAACCTGCGCTATCCGAAGCCACCGGCGGCACTGAAAAAATCGCGCATCGAATGAGCGGGCGCGCCGCATCAATTCAGCTCACGACATTCATGGCTTGGGAACGAGGGAAACGATGAAATGATGCTCCCCGTCGCGGAAGCAGAGAACGCCTGCGGAGTCGACGTACAGCGTGCGGTCCTTCCCGTCCATGGGAGCGCGGGAGTAGTCTATTCCATGCCCCGTCTCCCCTTTTGGACCCGCCGCGCCCTGGATCCCCTGCGGTCCCTGCGGTCCCTGGAGACCGTCATGGCCCTTGTCTCCGTTCGGCCCGGGCTCGCCTTTCCCGCCGGGTTCGCCGCGCGGACCCTGAGGTCCCATGGGGCCTTGCGGTCCCTGCGGGCCAGGCTCCCCTCTGAGACCCTGCTTCCCCGCGGTCCCTTCCTTCCCGGCGGGGATGCCGAGACGGAGGGTCGAGCTTTCCGCATCAAAAACGACCGACGGTTGCTCGCCAGCGGGAAGCGCGTCCACCAGGATGGAACTGATGGGGGAGGGGACGGCTTTACTGGCCTTTTGCTTTGTCTTTCCCTTCCTCTCCGTCTTTTCGCTTTCCTTTTTTCCCTTGCTTTCCTTCTTTTTCGCTTTCGCCATGATGCTCCACTCCCTTGAACTTGAAAAATGAATCGAGGGCCGCGTTGATCACGTCCGTATACTTCAGCTTGGACGTCGATCTGTCGGGCTTGCTGTTATATGCCTGCAGATAGCCCTCCAGCTTCGCCTCCACGGCCGGCGCAATCTCCACGTTCACGTGCTTCGTGTTTTTTTTGCCCATTGCCGTCAGCCTTTCGCCTGCAGGGTGTTCTGCGACAGGTAATACAGGAGCGCCTCGTTGATCACGTGTGCATCCTTGATCCGCGGGGTGTCCCGCCCCGGGTTCTTGTTGTACTGCTTCACGTAGCGTTCCAGCCTCTTCCAGTTCGCGGGCACGATCTCCACATGAATGGTCTTTCTCTTACCCATGGGAAGGAAGTATATACAGATAATGAACGAATGGCAACATATTATGACGAATATTATTCAAATTTTGAATCCCTTTTTCCAGTACATGGAATCGGCCGCCGCGGTCAGGAATGACCGGATGGTTGTGGGTGTGACATCCCCGATCGTGCCGACGCGAAAGGTGTCGGCATTGGACACCTTTCCCGGATAGATCACAAAGCCGCGCTGCTTCAGCTCGTTGTAGAAGAGCGGGAATGCATAGGCCGGATCGGCCGGGTTCCGGAATGTCGTGATGATAGGGGACCGGAGCTCTTCGGGAAGGAGGCATTCGAATCCCAGGCGCTGCATCCCTTTCACAAGCATACCGGCGTTCGCGGAGTAGCGCTTGTGCCGCCGCCCGACGCCCCCCTCCGTCCGCAGCTCGTCCAGCGCCTGGGAGAATGCGTGGACCGTGTGCGTCGGCGCAGTGAAGCGCCATTTCCCGTGCTGCTCCTCCATCGTCACCCATTGGTCATGGAGGTCCAGTGAAAGTGAGCGCGACCTTCCCTTGCATGCCGCCAGTGCCTCCCGGCGGGCAATCACGAATCCGAAGCCGGGCACGCCCTGGATGCACTTGTTGGCGCTGCTGANNGGAATGCCGCCGAAGCTGCTCATGGCGTCCACGATGAGCGTGCGGCCGCTTTCCCGCACCGCCGCCGCGATCCGTTCCAGGGGGTTCAGCAGGCCCGTCGTGGTTTCGCAATGAACGACGGCGACGTGCGTCGTCGCATCGTCTCCGCGCAGAGCGTTCAGGATTGAATCAGCGCTGCAGGCTTCAGTCTCGGGGAAGCGCAGCATGCGGTGCGGGATGCCCAGTCGCGCGGCGATCGTTCCCATCCTTTCCCCGTACGCCCCGTTGGCGACGACCAGGAGCCCGCTTTCCGGGGGCACGACGGTGCCGAGCGTCGCCTCGACGCAGAATGTGCCCGAGCCCTGCATGAGGACGCTGGTGTAACCGGCGTGAGCGGTGGCCAGCGCCGTCAGCCGCGCCCTGATGTCCTGCACGACTTTGCCGAAGTCGTCGTCCCAGGTGCACCAGTCGCGCAGCATGGCTGCTCTCACGCCTTTCGTCGTGCTCAGTGGGCCCGGCGTCAGGAGGACATAGGGGTTCGGAGGAAGGTCATCCGGGATCATCGCGCGTCCTCCCGGGATGGCCTGTCGCCGCGAAGGACTCTTTCCTCGATGCGCCGGATCCGGGCCGCGCATTCGGTGAGGTCATCCGCCAGGTAATGAGCCCCTGCGCCGAGCAGGCGCAGGGAGGCGCGCTCCCGGCGCGCGGCGATGATTTCCTGGGGCATAGCCGCGAGGTCGTCGAGTGAAAGACCGATCTCGTTGCCGCACTGGACGAGCCCGATCGTCCACATGCCGGCATTGACGCCTTCCCGCATATCGGCTGGCGTGTCACCGATTTTCACCATGCGGGAGAAGGGGTACGCGTTCAGGCGCATGGCGTTCTGGTAGCACATCCAGGGGAAAGGGCGGCCCGCGGGAACATCCGATGGACAGACGACCTCATCGGGGCGGTAGCCGCGGCGTGCCGCCTCCGCGACGACCACATTCATTACCGTGCGCGAATACCCCGTTGTGGACCCGATCGCAACGCCGCGCGAACGCAGCCCGTCCGCGAGCTCGACGATGCCCGGGACGAGCTCCGCGTGCTGCCGGACGGCATCCATGAGACGAGGCTCCAGCTCGGCGTAAATCGCCTCAACGTCCGCCTCGGTCGGTTCTCCGTCGCACTTTTCCATCCAGCGCGCTTTCACGACCGGCTTGGAGAGCAGCGCACGGATGTGGTCCTTCTTCTCCAGCCCCATCGGTCCGCGCGCTTCCTCCATCGTGAGGACCAGTCCGTTCGCGCGGAATGCCTGGATCATTGACACCGCGGGGGCGAAACAGCCGAAATCCACCGTCGTTCCCGCCCAGTCGAAGATGACCGCCCGGACGCCCGCTTCGCGCTCCGATCCACCTTGATGTCCATTCACGGCAGATGGGTTCATACGCGCCCATTCTGCCGCCGCGAGTGTTAGGTTGGCGTGAAGAAAAGGATAAAATTGGCGGAATCGGAATCAACACATTCTTAACACTGCGCTAAGGGAAAACTAAACAACTTCGGGATCCTTGAGCCGTGATGATGGAACATTCCCAGATCGTGGCAGAGGGCAGTCTCGAAGCGGTCACGAGTATCGCGGAGACCATCGCCGCGCGCCTGCCGGTAAAGCTCCTGAAGCCTCCCGCGCCCGGCATGGTCATGGTGCGGCACGTGGATCCACTGGAGAACACCCATTTCCTCCTCGGGGAGGCATTCGTCACCGAGTGCGAGGTCGAAGTGGACGGTCTCCTGGGCTATGGGTGCATCCTGGGCGGCGGTAACGAGCACGCATTGTGCGCCGCTCTTGTGGACGCGGTGGTTGGCGGCGGGCACGCCTTTGCCGTCGAGCTTCGACCCCTCCTTGAATCCGAGCAGAAGCGGATCGAAGAGCGCTGGAACAGGGAGGGCAGGGCTGTCGCCTCCACCCGGGTCAGCTTCGAGGTGCGCTAGGTGTACACGCAGGGGGTCGTCCGAGAGGTCGCTTTCGACGAGGTTTTCGACAGCCAGGCGATCTTTCGGGTCCTCCTCGACGCCCTCAGCAGGCCGGGGAAGGTCATTCAGCTTCCGGGCATCGCGTGGACCGGGTCGCCCCCGGGTTTCCCCGCGGCCGCGCTTTCGGTGCTGAAGACGCTCTGCGATCATCGGGTCTCATTCTCCCTGGGCAGACCGAATGAACGCCGCGCGTGGATATCGTACCTGGAGGTGAACCTCTCGACGCCCTTCCGCCGCCTTGAGGAAGCCGATTTCGTCCTTTTTGACGGCGCAGGGTTCGACGAGGAGTTCGCCTACCTGAAGCGGGGGACTCCGGAATTCCCTGAACGTTCGGCAACGGCGCTCCTGTGCATTGGAGCGCTTGCCGATTTTCAGGCCGCACCGGTGGAGACAGTCCGCACGTTGTCCCTGGAAGGCCCCGGGGTGGAAGGGCGCGCCGCCCTGGCTGTTTCGGGGCTGGACGGCCGCTATGTCGATGAGCGCGCCCGCGCCAACCGGTTCGCCCCCATGGGTATCGACCTGATCCTCGTCGACGAGGCCGGCCGGGTAGCGGGCATTCCCCGTTCGACGCGCGTGGAAGCGGCCTGATGGGGTACGTTGCGGTCCAGGGCGGCATCACCGCTATCGAGAACTCCCAGAAGCTCAATCGTTACCTGCGCCTGCGCGGCCAGAGCGCGCCGCTCACGGTGCGGCAGATCATGGAGCAGATGGCGCCGCTCGTAGACCGCGTGATGAGCGAAGGCAGCCTGCACTCCCCGTTCCACGCGGCGCTGGCCCTGAAGCAGGCCAGCGGAGACCCCATCGAGGCATCGTTTCTGCTGCGCGCGTATCGCTCGACGCTCCGCCGCCTGGTCGATTCGCTGCCCGTTCGAACCGACCAGATGCGGATCCTGCGGCGCATCTCCAGCGCCTTCAAGACCATTCCCGGCGGACAGGTCCTGGGCTCCACGTCGGACTACGAGCAGCGCATCCTTGATTTTTCGCTCGCGGAGGAGACCGCGGGCACGCAGTGCGACGCGAAGCGCGAGTTCGAATCCTTCATCGACGGCATTGAGGAAAGTCTCGATCCCGACCAGTTTCGCAAGGTCGTTGCGATGCTGCGCGATCAGGGCCTCGTCGCGCCGCTCGCCCCGGCCTTGTCGGCAGAGCCCACCGACGTCACGCAGGAGTCGGCGGAGTTTCCGCTGGACCGCAGCGGCCGGCTCCAGATGCTCGCCCGCGCGGAGACCGGAGGGCTGCTCGCGCTGGCGTACAGCAGCATGCGCGGCTACGGCAGCATCCACCCGACAATCGCGGAGCTTCGCGTCGGGTACGTGCGCGTCCAGATCCCCCATCCCTTCCGTCCGGGCGCCGCCGTCTCACTCGGGTCTCTTGCGATCACGGAGGTGGAAATCGTGGCTTCGGTCCGGCGCTCCGAGCAGGAGGAAAAGCCGGCCTTCAGCCTGGGCTATGGCGCCTGCTTCGGACACAATGAAGTGAAGGCGATATCGATTGCGGTGCTGGACCGGGCCATGAAGTCCCCGTGCCCCCATGCGCCGGCGGAGGACCAGGAGTTTGTCCTGCTGCATACCGACGGGATCGAGTCGTCGGGATTCTGTTCGCACTTCAAGCTTCCCCACTACGTCACGTTCCAGTCGGACCTCGACCGCCTGCGGAACCTCCAGGGGTCCGAGGAATGAGCCTTCGCGACCTTCTGCCGGCGGCCGGAGCGTTCCGCTACAACTTCGCCTTCATGGATGAAGGGGCGAAACGGGAGGTCCGGCGCGCGCTCCTGAAAGCCGTGGCGATACCGGGCCACCAGGTCCCCTTTGCGTCACCCGAGCTTCCCATCGCGCGGGGATGGGGCACCGGCGGGCTGCAGGTCACGATGTCCCTCATCGGACCCGACGACGTCCTGAAGATCATCGACCAGGGCTGCGACGGAAGCGTGAACGCCGTGAACCTTCGCAAGCTCCTGGTCGCCACGACCGGCGTGCGGACGACGTTCGATTCGCGCGAGTCTACGCTGCTGCAGTCGCGCCATCGCCTGCCTGAGATCCCGATGACGGAGGGGCAGATCGCGGTGCTCCAGGTTCCGCTGCCCGAGCCCTTGCGGCTCGTAGAGCCCAGCGAAGTGGAGACCCGCAGGATGCATGCCGAAGGCGACTACGCGCGCATGTGGGTCTCCCTGTACGAGGACGTCGTACAGAATGGCGCGATCTCCCTTGCGGCCGGTTACCCCTGTCGCGTGAATGGCAGCTACATCATGTCGCCGTCACCCTTGCCGCGCTGGGACCTCCCGATGCTCAATCAGGCATCCCATCTCACGCTGCTGGGTGCCGGGCGTGAAAAGCGCGTCTATGCCGTGCCCCCGCATACGAGCGTCCGTCCGCTGGAGTTCGACGATCTTCCATTCGAAGTGGAATCCTTTGCCGGCCTTTCCTGCGCGCGCTGCGGATCGACGGGCACCTTCCTGGATGAAATCTATGACGAGCGGACGGGAAAGCCCTCACGCGTCTGCTCGGATTCCGGCTTTTGCGACCTCGTGCAGGCGGGGGTCGTTCCCGCAAAGGGCGCGCCGCATGACTGACAGCTCCGTCACCGAGAGGTCCGTGGTCCTCAGCGCGCGGAACATCGGCAAACGCTACGGCCTGGGATGCGACGCCTGCGAAGAGGAGACCGGACCCGATCGGGGAACGAATGTCTGCCCGCGCTGTGGATCGATCATCGCCCTGCGCGGCGTGAGCTTCGATCTGCGCGAAGCTGAGATCCTGGGCATTGTCGGTGAAAGCGGCTCGGGAAAGAGCACGCTCGTGCAGTGCATCTATTTCGACGTCGAGGCTACGTCGGGGGAGCTGCGCCTGCGCGATCACGACCCGAATGATGACGTGCTGAGGCTCGCGCGGAATCGGAAGCGGCGCATCCGCGCGAGCCTGATGGGCATGGTCTACCAGAACCCGCTGCGCGGACTTCGCGTGGACATCACAAGCGGCGCGAATGTAGCGGAGAAGCTCCTGGAGGCGGAGGTTTTCCATTTCGCACGCATCCGCGCGCGGGCAGGGGAGCTCCTGGCAAAGACCGAGATTCCCGCGTCGTATATCGACGCGCTTCCGCGCACCCTTTCCGGCGGCATGCAGCAGCGCATCCAGATCGCCAAGGCCCTTGCGAACAACCCGCCGCTCGTGTTGTTGGACGAAGTCACGTCGGGTCTTGACGTGAGCGTGCAGGCGCGCGTGCTTGACCTGATACGCGAGCTGCAGCACGAGCTTGCAATCTCCCTGATCGTCGTCTCCCACGACATGGGTGTCATCCGGCTGCTCGCCGATCGGACCATGGTGCTGAAGAACGGCTGCGTCGTCGAGCAGGGGCTCACCGACCAGATACTCGAGGACCCCCAGCACGCCTACACCCAGCTGCTGGTGCATTCGACGCTGTAGAGAGGACGTGCAGATGATGCGATGCGAGGGGCTTTCCAAGAGCTTCATCCTGCACGTGCGCGGGGGAGCACGCATTGAGGCGTTCCGCGACGTGAGCTTCACGCTGGAGCCGGGCCAGTTCCTCGGGGTAAGCGGGCCGAGCGGCAGCGGCAAGTCGTCGCTCCTGAAATGCCTTTACCGCACCTACCTGCCCTCCGCGGGCAAAATGTGGTACACGGATGCCCGTGCCCACACGCACAACCTGTCGGCCGCTGATGAGCACGTGGTCCTGAGGCTGCGGCGCCAGGAGATCGGCTGCATCTCGCAGTTCTTCCCGGTCATTCCGCGTGTCTCCGCACTGGACACGATCACCAACAGCATGGTCGCGCGCGGCCACCCCCGGGCCGACAGCGAGACGCGGGCGCGCGAGCTCCTGGAGCGGCTTGCGATTCCGCGGAGGCTGTGGGCCATGTATCCTTCCACGTTTTCCGGCGGCGAGAAGCAGCGCATCAATATCATCCACGCCGTCATCGCGCGCCCGCGTCTCCTGCTGCTCGACGAGCCCACCGCGTCCCTCGACGCCGCCACCGCGCGCGAGGCGGTGTCGCTGATCCAGGAGCTGCGGGCCGAAGGCACGGCCATGATCGGTGTCTTCCACGACACGGCGCTTCTTGCCCGGCTTTCCGACACCGTGATCGAAATGGCACCGATGCGCGAAGTGGAGGCAGCGTCGTGAAGGACACCGTCATCATGAATGTGCGCATCGTGACCCCCGGCGTCGTGATCGACCATGGCACCCTCACAGCACGCGACGGGCGCATCGTGTCGATCACCCGTGGCGCGGCGGCCGCGAATGTCGACGCGGTGGACGGCCGCGGCAGGCTGCTCTTGCCGGGTTTCATCGACCTGCACAACGACGGCATCGAGCAGGAGCTGGAGCCGCGGCCGCGCGCCGTGATCCCGCTGTCGGTTGCCCTGCCGGCGATGGAATCCCGGCTCGTGAGCCACGGCATCACGACGATCTTCCACTCTTTTTCCTTCATGGACGGCCGGGAGGGAAGCCTTGAATCCGAACACCTCGAGCCGACGATTCGCGAGCTGAATCGGCTTCGCCGCACGGGCGTGATCCGTCACCTCGTGCATGCCCGCTACGAGATGGTGGAGATCCAGCACTTCGAGCGCCTCTGCCGGCTGATCGACGACCGGCAAGTAGGACTGGTGTCCTTGATGGATCATACCCCCGGGCAGGGGCAATACAGGAATGTCGAGCATCTCGTGAGCTACTACGCGAGGAAATACAACTCCACCCGCGCAGAGGTGGATGCTCTGATCGAGGAAAGGAGCAGGAAGGCGCTCAATCCGGCAGTCGGCGCCATATTGGAGAAGCTCGCGGCGCTTGCCCGCGCGGCAGGTCTTCCGATCGCGTCCCACGACGACGACACCCCGGAAAAGGTTGCCCGCATGCGGGACCTGGGCGTCAGCATCTCCGAGTTCCCCGTGGATCCGGCGGCGGCGCTCGCGGCCGCGCGCGGGGGGCTGCACGTTGCCGTGGGTGCACCCAATGTCCTCCGGGGCAAATCCACGACGGATAATCTCAGCGCGATCGAGGCGATCGCCAGCAACGCGGCGGACATCCTCTGCTCGGATTACTACACCCCTGCCATGCTGCACGCAGTGTTCCGGTTGGTGCGCGACAGGGTGCTGCCCATTGCCGATGCCGTGCGGATGGCGAGCATTCACCCCGCGCGGGCCGCGGGGCTCGACACGGAGCTTGGTTCGCTTGAGGTCGGCAAGCGCGCTGACATGATCCTTGTGAACGACATGGAGGTCCCGGTCGTGGTCGGCGCATGGGTGAGCGGTCATCGCGTTTACGAGAAGCGCGATGGCACGCTGGATGTCATGGGAGATCGATGGGCTGAGGAAGCAGCCCTGCCATTGCCGGAGGCGGCTCGTGCTGTATGACATCAACATGAAGCCGCGCGCCCACGGCGGCGCCTCGGGTGCACGGCTCTCGGAGACTCCTTTCATCCATGACGGTGCCATGGTGGTGGCGAGTCGGCTCGGTTCCTGGACAGAGATCGGGCTGAACAGTCACATCGTGGAATCGACCATCGGCGATTACACCTACGATGATGGGGATGCCTCCATATTCTACGCGGATATCGGGAAGTTCTGCTCAATTGCGAACAGGGTGCGCATCAATCCCGGCAATCATCCGCCGGACCGGGTCGCCCAGCATCATATGACGTATCGGCGGGTCAAGTTCGGTCTGGACACGCATGATGACGACGAGTTTTTCGCATGGCGCCGCGCGCACCCCTGCATCATCGGGCACGATGTCTGGATCGGGCACGCGGCGGTCATCATGCCGGGTGTGAAGATCGGCACGGGCGCCATTGTCGGTTCCGCAGCGGTGGTCACCCATGATGTGGAGCCCTTCCATGTCGTGGTCGGTGTGCCAGCGCGGCCCCTGCGCGCGCGTTTCAGCGAAAAGGTGATCGCGCGGATCCTCGAGAGCAGGTGGTGGGACTGGACCCGGGAGGAGCTCGAAGCCAACTGGCGCGACCTGTGCGATCTGGATGTCTTTCTTTCCCGGCACGCCGCCCCCTCAGCGCCCGCCCGCTCACAAGCGCCGTGATCGACCGCCTGCGTGCAACAGCCACGGATGCCGCGCGCGGCGCGGGCGGCATCATCCGGCGCAGCAACAGCCGCGTACTCGTGGTCGATGACACGCCAGCGCACGACCTGAAGCTCGCGCTGGACCGCACCTGCGAGGCGGAGATACTCCGTACGATTCGCGATGCGTTTCCAGACCACGCAATCCTCTCAGAGGAGGCAGGTTATGTCCCCGGGCAGGCCGCCTTCCTCTGGATCGTGGATCCCCTGGATGGTACAGTGAACTTCTATCATGGGATACCGTTCTTCTGCACGAGCATCGCATGTTACGCGCTGGGGGAAGAGGCCGCCCGTGATGTGAATTGCATCTTGCCGGATGGAAGCGTGCTCGGCGATCCGCTCGTCGGCGTGGTGTACGACCCGCTGCGGGAGGAATTGTTCGTCGGAGCGGCGGGTGAAGGTGCGTCGCTGAATCAGGTGCCCCTTCCGGCACCGCGGGCGTCGAGGCTGGACCAATCTGTCGTCGCGCTGTCATTCGGTGCGCGCGAAGAGAGCATTGCCTGCATGAGCCGGCTTTTTCCCGACATGGTGCGGTCGGCGCGGAAGATCCGCAGCTTCGGGAGCACTGCCCTGGATATCGTGCAGGTTGCGGCAGGCCGGGTCGGGGCCTTCGTGCAGATGGGCACGAATCTCTGGGATTTCGCCGCCGCCGCCGTGGTGGCGCGGGAAGCGGGCGCCGTGGTCGATGCGCGGGAATACCAGCCGGGCAAATGGAAAGTCATCGCGAGCGCCGCGGGCATCTATCAGGAGATCAACTCAAAGGCGGGGGCATGAGCGAGGCAGTGCGTTTCGTCGTCATCACGACGCCGCCGGCGGAGATGTCGAGAGAAATCGACACTGCGCGTCGCCTGATCGGCGAGATCGGCCGGTCCCGGGCAGCGCTTGCCTACCCGCCGCATGTGACGCTCCGAACGGGCGCGCGCGTGCCGGCCGAGCTCGTTTCGACTTTCCTCGACGCATTCGGCGCGGCGGTCGGTACGTGGGAGCCGTTCCCCGTGCGCACCGCGGGGATCTGGCAGACGACGTACATGGACGGGGAAAGGGAGAAATACCTCGTGGGCTACCGGGTGGAGAAGAGCCAGGCGCTCGCCGCGCTGAACGAAAGACTCCTGCGGCTTTCCACGTGGCGCGCGAGCAACCGGCTGCATTTCGAGCCTCACCTTACGCTTGCCTATGACGACCTGGACCTCGACGGCTACCAATCCATCGAGCGCTGGCGGGAGCAGACCCCCGGTGCCCTGCCGGAAGGATTCGCGTGGACCTGCGACAACGTGGGCCTCTTTTATCTTGAGGGGGAAGACTGGATGCCCTACAAGGTCTGGCGCGTCTGAGCCGTGAGCCGTGCGGCCCGTCGCAAATGCCGCAAGCTCGCGGCCGACCTAGATCGCGACGTGCCGGGTCTGCTTGAGCCGGGTCGCCCCGATCTCCAGCGCGATGGCAACCAGCAGGATGAGCCACGTGATGTACCCCACCTCGCCGATGTTGAAGTAGAAGCCCGATGCCATGAAGAGGTCGAAGCCGATCCCTC
This sequence comes from Spirochaetaceae bacterium, assembly GCA_003154555.1. Taxonomy (GTDB): domain Bacteria; phylum Spirochaetota; class Spirochaetia; order SZUA-6; family Fen-1364; genus Fen-1364. The sequence goes on along the minus strand of PMDT01000191.1, from coordinate 3,141 downwards.
CGGCACCGGCCGCCGCTCCCATCGCTACCGCGTTCGTAAAGTTGATCTCGAAGCGCATGAATGTCCACGAAATCACGGAGCCCATGGACGACGGGATGACGGCGCGCACGACGATTGTGAGCCAGCCCGCGCCGCACGCCTTCAACGCCTCGATCACACCCGCGTCGATCTCCTCGAATGCCTCGGAGTACGCCTTCACGAGATACGCGAAGGAATGGAATGTCATGCCGACGACCGCGGCCACGCTTCCCAGCCCGGCACCGATGGCGAAGATCAGCACCCAGAGCACCGTGGGCACCGCCCGGATGAACGCGACGAAACCCTTGAGGGCATTGACGACACCGCGCGGGCTGAGATTCTTCGCGGCAAATGGACCGACGATCAGCGCCAGGATCGCACCGAGCAGCGTCGTCAGGAAGCCGAGGCTGAGCGTCACCAGTATTGCCTTTAGCGCCTCCGAGAGGCTGAAGTGCTGCGCCGACGGCCGCGTCATCATGCCCCCCAGGTCGTGGAAGAGCTTGAGGGACGCCTTGCCGACATCGAGGTGCCTCGTGTCAAGGAGAAAGAAGCCCGCGACAGTGACGCCTGCGAGGATGAGGAGCGTGGCGTTCAGCGCAATGGTGGAGGCGGTCCTCCGTCGTACGGGCAGTCGGCGCGTTGCATCCATCACAGGATGACTCTTCGCAGCGCATTGGACGCCGTCTCGATAGCGATGACGACGATCACCACGCCGATGACAACCAGGGCGGCGGAGGGGTAATTCATGCTCTTGTAAAACACGTCGAACAGGAAACCGATCCCGGTTCCCGTGAGTATTCCGACGAGCGTCGCGTCCCGGATATTCGTCTCCACCATGTAGAGCATCCAGCTTGCGATCTGGGGCATGATGGAGGGAAAGACGGCCTGGGTCACAATCTGCAGCCACGATGCGCCGGACGCGCGCAGTGCCTCGACCGAGCTGTCGGCGGTTTCTTCGATCACTTCCGTGTAGGCGCGCGTGAGGTAGCCCACGGTGCCGATGAAGAGCGCCAGGAGGCCGGTGAGGACGTTCTGACCGAAAGAGAGCAGGAAGATCATCGCCCATGCGACCACGGGAATGTTCCGGCAGACGGAGGCGATGAGCCGGACGAGCAGCGTCACGGTGGCGTGGGGGCGAGTGGTGCGGGAGGCGAGGATCGCCAGGGCAAGCGCGGCGGCCGCTCCCAGCACGCTCGCCATGACCGAGACGAGTATTGTTTCGGCAAGCTTCATCGCGATGTTCGGCAGCGCCCGTACGGCGCGCGCGTTGGGGATGAAGTTGGCGGCGAGCCACTGCATGGCCTTGGGAAACGAGCGCAGGCAGTCGCGGAAGCTGAAGTCCGTGAGAACGGAGGAACCCGCCGTGAGCGCGCCGATGACAAGGAGTCCCCCGAGGAATGTGAGGTTGCGGCGGAGGAGCACCTTGCGCACGGCAAGGGCCGATGTCATCCCGCCTGCTCCTCGAAAAGGATGTCGTCGGCCTCCGAGCCGTAGATCTCCGCGACCATCTTCTTCTTCAGCTTGTTCGCGTCATCGTCGTAGACAATCCGGCCTTCGCGGATGCCGATGATCCGGTCGGAATAGCGGATGGCCACGTCGACCTGGTGCAGGTTCATGAGGATGGTGATGTTCATCTCGCGGCAGATGTGATGCAGCTTGTCCATGATCTTTTTCGCCGAGCTGGGATCGAGTGATGCAATGGGCTCGTCGCAGAGGATCACCCGCGGCTCCTGCACGAGCGCCCGTGCGATGCCGACACGCTGCTTCTGCCCGCCAGAGAGCTGGTCGCAGCGCTTGTGCATCTGGTCGGCAAGGCCGAGCCTGTCCAGGACATCGTAGGCATTCTCCTTCTCCGCCGCCGTGTAGAGGCCGAAGACGCCCGCGAGGGTCGACTTGTACCCCAGCCGGCCGTGCAGAACGTTTTCAAAGACCGTCTGCCGTGGCACGAGGTNNAGGTTGAAGTGCTGGAAGATCATGCCGATGCGCGTGCGCAGGCGGCGAAGCTCTGTCCGTTTCAGCGCGAGGACGTCCATGCCGTCGAAGTCGATATGCCCCGCGCTCGCCTCTACCATGCGGTTCACGCAGCGCAGCAGTGTGGACTTCCCCGCGCCCGACCTGCCGATGATGGTGACAAACTCGCCGGCTTTCACCTTGAGGCTGACGTCGGAGAGCGCGGCGACGTCCTTGTAATTCTTTGTCAAATGCTTGATTTCAAGTATCGCCATCAGGATCACTCCTTGAACAAAGGCCCCGGGCTGCGCCCGGGGCCGGATCGAACGCTCGGGTTTTTCGCGTGCTACTGCATCAGGGCGCGGATGTCGTTGTACCAGACGGCGTCAACGGCGATAAAGTGTTCCTTGTCGGTCTTCGTCCAGAGTCCCTTGTACGGGTTGCCGTTCTCGTCCTTGTAGTCCTTGGGCGTGAAAATCCTGGGGTTGTTTGAGGTCGAGTCCGCCGTGAAGGCGGCGCGGAGGGCCTTGAACATGTTCGCGTCGACGAGGTCCGTGTTCACGATGATGGGTGCCTGGCGCACGGTCGACGCGGAGATGACCGTGAAGGAGGCGCCGGGGACAGTGTCGAACGGGGCGGCGGCGCCCTGCTTCACCTTGTACACCGCGCCGGGGGTGTTGTCCTTGCCCGACACCAGGTCGAGGTAGCTTGCCACGTCGGTGTCGTCCACCGCGCAGACGTCCGCCTTGTTCGAGAGGACGTTGAAGATGGAGCCCTGGTGAGACTGGCCGAAGATAACCTGGCTGAAAAACTGATCAGAGCCGCCCTGGAGAAAGAGATCTTCCACTTTCTGGTCCGTCCAGTTCATCTGCTTCGCAAAGTAGGACTTGATGAGGTTGGACGGGATCACGAAGCCCGAGGTGGAGCTTGAAGACACGAAGGACATCGTCTTGCCCTTGATGTTGTCCAGGGTGTAGGCGCCGCCCTTCATGTACTGGGGGGCGTCCGCCGTGCGCACCGCGATGCGGCTGTAGTACACCGAGTCGGCAAGCGTTCCCTTGGAGCTGGAGATGGTGACCAGGGGCACAACCTTGGGGTTCTTCTGAGCGGCCTGGATGTAGCCGACGGCGCCGGGGTAGCAGATGGCCGCGTTGCCGGTGGCGATGGCCTCGA
>PMDT01000411.1 GCA_003154555.1 Spirochaetaceae bacterium | reverse complement strand
TCGTTCGCGGCAACCGGGGGACTCCAGGTGAGCAGGAGCGCCAGGTCGCCAAGCTGCTCCCAGCCAAGGGAGGAGCTCGCGCGCGGGAACTCCTTCCGGAGAAAGGCAAGGAAGGCGGCGAACTCTGCATAGCGAGGGTCGGCCCCCGGGTTCTCCGCGGTGATGCTGACGGTGCGGAACCGAACGGCCGCGCCCAGCCGTTCCGCCTGATCTTGCTTGCATGTGATGGACATTGTGCGGTTACGGTAGCGGCAGCGGGCGGCCGTGTCAAACAAAAAAAGGCCTGCGCGCGGCAGGCCTTTCAAAGTGGCGAAACCAGATGTTCTAGAAAAGCTTGAACATCAGGGTCACCGCAACCTCCGTGTTATCCGAGAAATTTGCGAGTGAGTAACCCAGGTCCGACAATCCCGGAGCGAAAGTATAGGCGATGACGCCAAGTCCAAGGTTTCCAAGGTTGATGTCAAATGTGCTCTTGACCGTCCAGTACCCGGTATTCGCGGCCGCCCTGCTGTCAAGATTGTAACCGATGATCGGCCCGACGCCCACGCCGAATCTCATGAACCAGATATTGAAGGACAGGCCGAGATCGGTGATCGCGAGGATGTCCCCGTTCTGACTGTAGAGAGCGGAAACGCCTGCCTGGAAAATCCAGAGTTTCAGACGCGCTTCAAGCCCGTACGACAGATCGCTTGCCGTGATGCTGGTAGAGTTGTCGATGTAGGAAAGCGGCATATCGTAGAGACCGACAACCCCGATCTGGAAATCAGCAAACGCGGCGGCAGGGATCAGTGCTGCCAGAAGCACCAGCACGATAATTGCTTTTTTCAAGTAATTCCTCCTCTTCTGTGTGGTAGCGCACATAAGAGTGTATACCGCGCCATGGGCGATTTCAACCAAAAAAGGCCGCCCCGGAGGGCGACCTTTTTAAAATGCGTAAGCCGATCGGATCCTCAGAAAAGCTTCACCATCGCGGTGACCCCGATCCAGGGGAGCTTGGAAAAGATCGTTCCGAGGTTGGAAAAATCGGAGAAATCGTTCAGATAGTAGAAGCCAACGAGCCCGATCGACAGGCTGCCCAGGTTCACATCGGCAGAGAGCTTGAGATTCAAACCGACGTTTACCGGCGTGGCGGCGGCACTGCCGAGATTCACGGCAAGGTTCGGACCGAGGCCGAGCCCCAGCCGGAGAAACGCGACGTCCAATGAGACGCCGATATCCGTGAGGGCCAGGATCGAGTTGTAGCTCGCACCGGGATAATAGAGCAGGCTCGCGCCGCCCTGCAGAAGACCGAGCTTCAAACGCGCTTCCGCGCCGAAGGTGAAATCCGTAAGGCCGATGCCTGCGGCAGAGATCGTCGTAACGTCACCCTTGTACATGCCCACGCCGCCGATCTGAAAATCAGCAAACGCCATAGCGGGCAGCAGGGCGACGACGAGCACTATAAGAATCCTTCTCATGCGTATACCTCCTGAAGTCACTGCATACCTGCCAAGCATAGCCCCTGACAGCGCCGTTTCCATTGCCGCCTGGGGCGCCCTATGCAAAAACGGCGATACGTCGCGCCGCCCGCGCGCATGCATCGCCCAGCCGCTCGATGTCCTTCTCCGTGTGCGCGGCGCTCACCGCGCCCAGCCCGTGCATGACGAACACGTCATCGAGCAGCAGGGCGAGCTGCACGACGGTGTCGGCGAGCTCCACGTCGCAGACGTCGGGATTGCGCGTCTGCTCGGGTGAGGTGCAAACCGTCCCCGGCTCGTACGGGAAATGGACGGCCGACATGGAGCTGCCGGGAATGGCGTCGTTGCCGTCACCGCTGCACTGTGCAGCGATGCCCGCCGCGGCGAAAGCCTTCTCCACGGTCCGCCGCGCCTTTTCCCCCATCGCGGCCAGGCGCGGGTACAGCGTGGCCTCCTCGCGGACGAGGTGCTCCATCATCGCGCGCGATGCCGAAAGCGACGCCGGGTGGCAGGAGTAGGTGCCACCGGAGAACTTCACCCCGCCCCCCCGCCCGGCAAGCGCCAGCACGTCGGCGCGTCCGGCGACCGCTGCCACCGGCATGCCGCCGCCCATCACTTTGGCGTAGGTGGCAAGATCGGGTGAGATCCCGAAAAGCCGGGAGCTGCTTCCCGCGCAGAATCTGAAGCCTGCGATCACCTCGTCGAAGATCAGGAGCGCGCCGTGCCGCGTCGAAAGCTCGCGCGCGGTGCGCAGGAACTCGCGGGAGGCCGGCAGGCATCCGCCCGAACCGAGGAACGGCTCGAAGATGAAGCAGGCCACCTGGTTGCCGTGCGCGCGAAAGAGCTCCTCCAGCATCGGCACGTCGTTGAATCGCGTGACGATCACCTGCGACTCCGTCCCATGCGGGAGCCCCTTGCTCTCGGCGTGCGTGAAGCTCTGCGCGTCCTCCGCGTGATAGTCGACACCGACGAGCCCCCAGGGCTGCGCGCCATGCCAGCCGCCCCCCACTTTCATCACGAGCTCGCGTCCGGTGAATGCGCGCGAGAGGAACGTGGCGTACATCGTGGCAAGGGACCCGCTGGAGGTGAAACGCACGCGCTCGTGCCCCGTGCGCGCGCAGAGGATCTCCGCGACCCGGACCTGGAGGGCATCGGTGAATCCCGTCTGCAGCCCGAAGCCTTCCTGGAATCCGCGGGCCAGGGCGCTCGTGATCACGGGGGGGTTGTGCCCGAGTATGTTCGCGTAGTGGCCCTGCCAGAAATCGAGGATCTGGTGGCCGTCCTCGTCGGTGACGAATGCACCGTGGGCGGAGACGATGCGGGGCGGAAATGGCCGCAGGAGCCGGATGGTATGGCTTCCTCCGTCGATGAGGACGCGGAGCGCTTCTGCCTGAAGGGCCGCCGACTTCGGCGAACGCCGCTCGTACTCCGCTGCCAGGTGGGCGATCAACCGGGAATGGTCTCTTCGTTTCATATGAGGCATGAGAATATCGGGAAGGCACGGCGCGATGCAAGGCGATCCTCACCCGGCTCACCCGGAGGCGATCTTTCCTTCCCACCACGGGAGCGCTATAGTCAGGGCATGATGCAGCCCGCACGGCTTCGCTGCGAGTATCTGACGGATCCTGTCGGTGTCGACGCACGCAGCCCGCGGCTGAGCTGGGAGCTCGTGGAAAGCGACCCGTCGCACCGCGGCGCGGCGCAGAGCGCCTACCGGATCACGGTACGGCGACTGGACCGGGACGCGCAGGCACAGCGGCCGACGACCGGCGCGGGGAAGCAGGGCGCGCCGCACGCCGCCAGGAGCACGGCAGCTCCGGGCGCGATCGTCTGGGACAGCGGCAAGGTATCCTCCCCGCAGTGCGCGCACGTCGCCTGCGGCGGCAAAAACCTGGCGCCGTGCGGCGCGTACGCCTGGCGCGTGCGCGTCTGGGACGAATCGGGTGCCCCGTCGGAATGGAGCCCCGAGGCGCGCTGGACCATGGGCTTAGCGCAGGAAGGGCCGCGCAGCCTGCCGCGCTTCTGCTGGGCGGGGCCGCGTCTGTCGGAGACGTGGAACGAGCTTGAATCCGCGCCGTCGCCCTACCTCCGCAAGAGCTTCACGCTTACGGCGCCGGCGCGTCGCGCCGTTCTCTTCGCCTCGGCCCTCGGCCTCTACGAGGCGCGTCTCAACGGCTCCCGCGTGGGCGATGCCCTGCTCACCCCCGAATGGACCGACTACCGGATAAAGGTCCAGTACCAGGGCTACGACGTCACCGGCATGGTGCGTGAAGGGGAGAATGCCATCGCGGCCGTTCTCGGACCGGGGTGGTATGCGGGCCAGCTTGGCATGGGCCATCACTTCCTCGGCATCACGCGGGGTTTCTATGGAAGGATTCCGCGCTTTGCCGCGTACCTCCTGGTGGAGCTCGCGGACGGCACCGAGACGGTCGTCACCACCGATGCAAGCTGGAGCTACACCACGGACGGACCCATCCGCGGCGCGGACATCCTGGGCGGTGAAACCTACGACGCGCGCCGGGAGATCGACGGCTGGGATCAGCCCGGCTTCGACGACACCGGTTGGAAGCAGGTTTCGGTCGTCACGGGTCCCCGGATGGTCGCCCAGGCAGCCGAACCGATCCGCATCACGCAGGACATCGCGCCGGTGAGCATGACGCAGCCCGCGCCCGGCACATGGGTCTTCGACATGGG
>PMDT01000388.1 GCA_003154555.1 Spirochaetaceae bacterium | reverse complement strand
ACATCAACCTGAAGGACGGGAAGACATACCCGGTGATCCGGCTCACCGCGGAGGAGTTCCCCCGGGTCTACAGGACGCGCCGCATGGTATTCGACGGCTCGGAGTACTTCGGCCCCTTCCCGAAGCCGCACCAGATCGACCTGTACCTCAGGCTCATCGAGCGTCATTTCCCGCTCTGCAAGTACCGCGGCTCCCAGAAGAAGCGCGCCTATCCCTGCCTGAACTACCACATGGGCAGGTGCGCGGGTGCCTGCTGCGGCAAGATCACGCGGGAGGAATACCTGAAGATCGTCGACGGCGTGCGCAAGCTGCTCTCCGGGCAGAGCGCGGAGCTGCTGAAGGACCTCCGGGAAAAGATGAAGGCAGCGGCCGAAGCGCAGGAGTTCGAGCGCGCGGCGCGCCTGCGCGACCAGATCGCGGCTATCGAGGAGGTCTCCGTCGAGCAGAGGGTGGAGGAATGGTCGGAGGAAGACCGCGACTACATCGCCCTTGCTCCCAACGCGGAGGAGATCGTCGTCGTGATCCTCCAGGTCCGGGACGGAAAGCTCCTGGGCAAGGAGGTCTTCCGGGTCGCCGAATCCTCCACGGAAGAGGAGGCGCTCACCCATTTTGTGACGCGCTATTACTCGGAGCGCAAGGCGATTCCTGATGCCGTCTACGTGAGCCGTGCCATCGACGTGGAGAATATCGCCCCGTACCTGCGCGCGCTTGCGGGCAAGCCGGTCGTCGTGAAGCTGCCCCAGCGCGGCAAGCACAACCAGCTCCTCGCCATGGCGGAGGCCAACGCGCGGGAAGAGGCCGCGACCGCGGCGCGCACCGCGGAGATGACTGTTGCGCTGGAGGGCCTGAAGCTGGACCTCGGCCTGCCGGCCCTGCCCCGGCGCATTGAAGGTTTCGATATCGCGCACCTGGAGGGCAAAGATACGATCGCCTCCATGGTGCGCTTCACCGACGGCAAGCCCGACAGGAAGCTCTACCGCGCATTCTCCATCCGCAGCCTGGAGGGGAAGATCGACGATTTCGAATCCATCCGCGAGGCTGTCGCGCGGCGCTACACGCGCGTGCTCAACGAGGAGCTTGATCGTCCCGACCTGATCCTGATCGACGGCGGCAAGGGCCAGCTCTCCGCGGCGCGCGGCGTGCTCTCCGGCCTGGGGCTCACGGACATCCCGGTGATCGGGCTTGCGAAGAAGGAGGAGGAGATCTTCCTGCCGGGTCGCGAGGAGGCACTCCTGCTCGACGAGGCCTCGCCGAGCCTGCGGATCCTGGAAGCCGTGCGCAACGAATCGCATCGTTTCGCGACGAAGCTCAGCAGGAAGCGGCGCGTGAAGAGGATGTCGTTGACGCTCCTGGAGGGCGTGCCGGGAATCGGGCGGACGCGCAGCCGCCGGCTCATGGAGGTCTTCGGCTCGGTGGAGGCGATACTTGGCGCCACGGTGGAGGACATTCAGAAAAAGGCGGGGCTCCCTAGAGAGACAGCTGCCATGCTCCTTGCCCGGCTCGCACAACGATATAGTAGACAAGCAGACGCAGAAGGAGCTCGTGCAGGTCCGTCCTGACGGATCGGAATCGTTCGTCGAAAGCCGCCAGCACCTGGAGGATCTGTTCCACGTCTCCCCGCTCGAATTTCTTTCCGCCCTCGTTGTATGTCTTCTGGTTTTTCTTGCTGAAGATGCGAAGCTTCGGGAACGCCTCCGTGCTCTGGTAATTCTCCGCCAGCATGCGCTTGAACGCCGCGAGCCGGCGGAACTGCATCTGCAGCCCGCTCGCGATCTGTGTCGCCTCCGCCTCCCGCGACAGCAGGATCTTGTCCAGCACTTCCTCCGCGGCGAGGAAGTCGCGCGAACAGATCCGGTCGAAAAGCGTGAACACGTTCTCTTCCTTGGAGTGATAGATGTACTGCTCGACATTCGCGAGCTCAATGGTCGCATCGGGGCCGAAGAACTGGGCCAGCCGCTCGCATTCCACGCGCATGTCGCGCGTGTTGTTTTCCACCATGTCGAGGATATAGTCCGCCGCGTCGGCGGCGATGGTGATGCGCCGCTGGCGGAAGAAGTTCGTCACCCACCCCTGCTTCTGGTTGTCGAACATCTCCCAGAAGACCTTCTGGGCTTCGAAGGGCACCGCGCCGCCGGATTTCTTTTTCTGGTCGCCGACGATCCGCTTGTCGATCTCGCCGGGAAATCCCGTGCTGAGAAGGAGCAGCGTGGCATCGGGGGCCGGAGAGGCGCAGTACTCGGCAAGCGCCGTCACCTCTTCCGCGCGCGTGATCTGCTCGGCGTTTGCGACGATCACCAGGCGATGATTCGAGAAGAGGGCCTGGTTGCGCAGGCGCAGAAGGATCTCCCGCACCGGGGTCTCCCCCCCATAGAAGCGGGTCACCTCGGGCGTGTCCCCGAGCCTTTTTGCAATTCCCTCACGGATGGATTCGACGAATGCTGCCTTCTCACCCTCTTCGGGTCCCAGGAGAAGACGGACCGGGGATTCCCCGGGGCTCACGCGTAGCTTCTCATCAGGAAGGCGAGCTTTCCGAGGATGCGCACATTCTGCGTGAAGATGGGTGGATACTTGGGATTTTCCGCCTTCAGGCGGACGCGGTTTTTCTCGACGTAGAAGCGCTTCAGGGTCACCGCGTCATCCACCATGGCAACGACGATGTCGCCGTTGTCCGCGGTGTTCTGCTGGGTCACGACGACGACGTCACCGTCCATGATCCCGGCGTCCTTCATGCTGTCGCCTTTCACCTGCAGGGCGAAATGAGTGGAGGCGCCCAGGGAGGCCGCGGGCACCTGCACGTATCCCTGGAGATTCTCCTCCGCGAACAGGGGCTTTCCCGCCGCGACATTTCCCAGGAGGGGGACGGAGGCGACCTCTTCCTTGTCCGCCTCGGCGTCGCGTACGATCTCGATGGCGCGTGACCTGTTCTCATGGCAGCGGAGAAAACCCTTCTTCTCCAGCGCCTTCACGTGGTCGTAGCTGCCCTTCACGGAGAACTTGAAATTGTTGGCGATCTCACGAATGGTGGGCGGATAGCGGTTGAGGCGGATGAACTCGCGGATGAAATCGAAGACTTCCCGCTGTCGCTGGGTGAGGCCCTTCATTGTCGCTTATTTCTCCGCCGTGATATTCAACTTCTTCATCTTGCTGTGGAGGTTGCTGGCATAGACGCCCAGGGCCTCCGCTGCCCGCGAGATGTTCCCCCCATTCTCTTTCAGGCGCGCCGCGATCACGTCACGCTCGAAGCTGTCCCGCGCGTCCGCCAGCGTCATGCCGTCATACGCGGCGAGCATGCCCGGTTCCTCTTCCCGAGGAAAGGCGCCCAGGAAAGCCTTGACCGACGCGGTGGAGATCACGGCCTCCTCCGTCATGATATTAACCCTCTCCACGAAGTTTTTCAATTCCCTGATATTGCCGGGCCAGTGATAGGTGCAGAGCGCCTTCATGCCCTCCGCGGAGACGGTCCGGGCATCGCGCGCCGACGGTCGCTTGAACTTCTCCATGAAGTACGCCACCAGCGCCGGCATGTCGTCCAGGCGTTCGCGCAGCGGCGGCACGACGATGGGAACGACATTGATGCGGAAGTACAGGTCCCGGCGGAATCTCCCCGCGGCGATCTCCGCCTCGATGTTCTTGTTCGTCGCCGCGATCACCCNNGTGCCCGAAGAGCTCGCTCTCGATGAGGTTCTCGGGTATCGCGGCGCAGTTCACCTCCACGAACGGCCCCGCGGAGCGCGTGCTCCGCGCGTGCACTTCGCGCGCCACGAGCTCCTTGCCCGTGCCGTTCTCCCCGAGGATGAGGATTCGTGAATCGCTTTGCGCCGCCTGTTCGACCAGCGCACGTACCGCGCGCATCCCCTTGCTGTCTCCCACCATGCGGTCGTCGATGAAGATGCTGTTGCGCAGGCTGCGGTTCTCCCGTCGCAACGCCTCCAGCGCGATGGCGTTGCGTACGACCGTCATGGTACGGTCCAGCGACAGCGGCTTTTCAAGGAAGTCGAATGCACCCATCTTCGTCGCCTGCACGGCAAGGGAAATGTTGGCGTGACCCGAGATCATGATCACCTCGACGTCGGGAAACTGCTCGTGGATTCCCTTCAGCACGTCGATGCCGCCCATGTTGGGCAGCCACACGTCGAGGAAAACGAGGTCCACGGAGCTTGCTGCGAGCTCCGCCAGTCCCTGGATGCCATCCTCCGCGGTGAGCACCGTGTAGCCGTCGTCCTCCAGGACGTCGCGCAGCACCGTGCGGATGCCCGGCTCGTCGTCGATGATGAGGATCGTGCTCACCTCTTATGTCCCCCCGCCGCCGGCGTCCGGCAGATCGATGAAGAATGTCGTGCCCGTGCTGCCGTCGCTCTCCGCCCAGACATTGCCCTTGTGATCGAATACGATGCGCTGCACGATGGCAAGGCCCAGGCCCGTGCCGTCCTTGCGGGTGGTGAAGTACGGGTCGAAAATGCTGTCCATGTCCTTCTCAGGGATTCCTTTTCCCGTGTCGCTTACCGCGATGCGCCAGTAGGAGACGTGCGCTTTCTTCACCCGGTCTGCCCGCACCGACAGGAGCCCGCCGTCCGGCATCGCCTGGATGGCGTTCGTGAACAGGTTGGCAAAGACCCGTTTCATCTGCGCGCGGTCCACGGCGACCACCACCGACGGGTCGATCTCGCCCAGGTCGATGCGCACGGTGGCGGAGAGGTTGCGATAGACCGAGGCAACCTCCGCGAGCATCTCGGAGAGTTTCGCCGGCTCTATCTGCGGCATGGGCAGCTTTGCGAACTCGCCGAACTCCCGCAGCATGCGCTCCAGGTTGTCCACTTCCGTGATAATGGAGGAGACCGCGGGGTGAAGGACTTTCTCGAAATCGGGCGCCCCCTCGTCGTGCTTCTTCAGCATGCGCTGCGCGGACAGCTTGATCGGCGTGAGCGGGTTCCTGATCTCATGGGCAAGACGCTGGGCGATTCCCTGCCAGGCGGTGATCCGCTCCGCCTGGAGCAGCTTCCGCCGCGATCGCTCCAGCTCCGAGATCATGCCGTTGAACGAGTCGACCAGCGCGGAGAGCTCGTCGCGGGGCCGCGTGAGGATGCGGAAGCTGAAATCGCCCTCCGCAACGCGACGCGTCGCATCCTCCAGGTGCGCGATGGGACTGATGATGCGCTCCGTGAGCAGGAGGCTCACGAGTATCGTGATGAAAAAGATCGGCAGGGAGAAAAGGAAGAAGAATCCCACCAGCGCGATGCGGAACAATCTTCCATACCGGTCGAGCGCCGTGAAGATCGTGAGGCTCTGCGTGAGCTTCCGCACGTTCGCGCGCAGGTCGGCGGTGAGCAGGGAGCTTGCCACGACGGTCACCCGCTTCCCCCCGACGAGGAGCGACTGGCCGCGACGGAGAATGGTCACCCCCTGGCGGTCGTCGCGGCCGCTGGCATCAAGGGCGCTCGAAAGCCGCGCCCGCGTGTCGCCGGCAAACGAGCTCGCCTTGCCGTCGACCGAGAAGACCTGGAGCGCCGCGATGGTCGGGTTGAGCGCCCGTATCGCCGGCCACTCGCGATCGGGAGACGCGGTGAAATCCTGGACGAGCGGGGGTGTAAGCGGGCTCGTCATGAAAGAGGCAAGCTCATCCTGGATGCCCCTCTGGTAATCGATGGAGAGATTGAGCGCGCCACGCAGCGCATCGCCAATGGAGGAGCTGAACCACGTGCCCATGGCGGAATTGACGAAGAAGATGCCCAGGATCGCCTGCGGCCCGGCGGAGAGAACACTGATAAGCGTAAAAAAAAGAAGAAGACGCAGGCGCAGGCCCGCACCGGGGAGACGCAGGGCGCGCTGCCGCAAGAGACGCGCCACCTGGAAAATCGTGATGCCCAGCAGGACGAGAGGCAGGGCCAGCGCAGCAAGGAGGGCGATCGTCGCCGCGGCCGGGTCGGCGCCGGTGATCGTCGTAATGAAGGTCCGGGAGAAGGCGATGATGATGCCGATCAGGATGATGAAGAGCAGCACGAGGATGATGAGCCCGCGGGAGGTGTTCTCCGCCATTGCGGCGCGATCCACTGCTTTCATTGGACGTCCTTGCGGACCCACGGCGTGGCGACCGTGGATGCCGCGCCGACCAGGCCCACCAGCGTGAGGGGCTGCATGAGGCGCACGGGCTCGAACTGGGCGCGCGCGCTCACGTACAGCACCCTTCGGGCCATGCCCCCCGCGGAGAAGGGGAATACCTCGTCGAGTCCGAAGAGCCCCTCGAGGAGCGTTGCGTCATCCGGGTATGTCCTCTGCCTGTCCCCGTCCCGTTCCACGACGAACACCCCATCGAGAAAATCCCAGAAGACGCTGCGGGAGACGACCTGCTGGGAGAGCAGCCGGTCCCGGGAGAAGAGGAGCGCCGGGCGCCGCTGCTCGTAGAGGCGCACGGTGAACGTGATCCGCGACTCGAGGCCCTGCCGCAGCGACTCCACGAGCTCCGCCGTGCGGGGCCAGCGGAAGTGCAGCGTCGTGGCGATGACCGCGCCGCGCGCGTTCACCTCCAGGTCCACCGACTGGGCGGCAAGCGGCGCTGCGGCGCACAGACCTGCCGCCGCCAGCAGGAGCAGGAGGCGCGCCTCACTCCTCCTCGAACCTGTTCTCGAAGAGCTTCTCGATGGCGTCAACGGCCTTTGCCTCATCGGGACCGTCAGCGATGATCACGAGCTGCGAGTTGTACGTGGCCCCGAGGGTGATCACGCCCATGATCGACTTGCCGTTGACCCTCTCGTTGTCCTTCTCGAGGTAGATCTGCGACGCAAAGCCGCTGGCGGTTTTCACCAGCAGCGCCGCGGGCCGGGCATGCATGCCCGCGCGGTTTCGGATCGTGACGGTACGTTCGATCATTGTCCCTCATTTCCCGTTGAGGAAGATCTCCCGGGTGCTCTCGCCTTCCAGCCAGTTCATGACATTGCGATTGAACTCCCGGGCCGAGTAATAGCCCATTTTTTTCAGCCGCTCATTGCGGGCCGCCGTCTCGATGATCACCGGGATGTTCCGCCCCGGCTTGATGGGCACGGTCACGCAGGGGACGTGGACGCCCTGGATGTCCATCGTGGCTTCCTCCGCCCCGATCCTGTCGTAGTTCTTCTCGGCGTTCCAGAACTCGAGCTGCACGACGAGCTGGATCTGCTTCTTGTCCCGGATGGCGCCCACGCCGAAGAGGTGCGTGATGTTGATGATGCCGAGACCCCGTATCTCCATGTGGTGGCTCACCACCTGGGAACCCGTTCCCATGAGGATGTTGCCGCTCACGCGGCGGATCTCCACGACGTCGTCGGCGATCAGGCGGTGCCCCCGCTCGATGAGGGAAAGCGCCGATTCGGACTTGCCCACGCCGCTGTCACCGACGAGAAGGACCCCGATGCCGAACACCTCCACCAGCACGCCATGGATCAGCGTCTTGGGCGCAAAGATGGTGGAGAGCACCCTCAGGATCCGCATTGTGAACTCGGAGGATGAAAGATCGGTCTGGAGAATGGGGCATTGCGCCTTTTCCGCGATCTCGGCGAAGTCCGCCGTCGGCGTGAGGGAATGAGTGAAGACGCAGCAGGGGATCGTGTAGGTGAAGAGCTTCTCCAGCTCCGTGCGGCGCTTTTCCTTCGCCAGCTTCTGGAGAAATGCGTTTTCACCGCGGCCGAGTATCTGGATGCGCTGGTGGGCGAAGTTTTCGTAGAAGCCGCCGAGCTCCAGGCCGGGACGGTTGATCTCCGTCACGGAGATCTCCCGGATGAGCCCTGGCCGGCCGCCGATGCATTTCAGATCCAGCGCGTCATTCTCCCGCACGTCGAGCTGCAGGAGGTCGAGGACAAGAAACTTTTCCTTCGACTGCTGCGCCATGCCCCTATTCCTCAGCCCCTGCCGCCGGGTCCTTCTTCTTGTGGTGGTCCTTGATGCGCGACTTTTCCTTCTCGATCACGGCCTCCAGCTTGTCGAAGAGGTCGTCGATGCCCTTGTGCATGTCGAAGTTCTCCACCCCGATGTGCTTCGAGGTGCCGAACCGGAAATTGAGCGTTGCGTCCAGCTTGAACAGGCTCTTTTCGTGCGAAATATTCAGAAGCAGATCGATGATGAGGTCCCGGGCGAAATCCAGGCGCGGCATCTTCACATCGATGTATTCCTGTACATGCGGGGTGACCTCCACGTGGATTCCCTTCACTTCGACATTCATGTACGCCTCCTCTGGTAGGATGATTCGATGGCCAGCTCGCCGCGGTACTTGGCGACTGTCCGACGGGCCAGTGAGACTCCCTTGCCGGCGAGGACTTCGACGATCTTCTGGTCTGAAAGACCGCCTCCCCGCGCGCCGTGGGCGCCCTCCTGCTCGATGATTTCCCGGATGATTTCCTTCACACCCTCCTTTGAGAAAACGGCGCCGCTCGTTCCGATGGCGGCCACGGAGCTGGTAAAGAAGTGCTTCAAGCTGAAGATACCCCATTCCGTCTGCATGTACTTCGCCGACGAGATGCGTGACACGGTTGCCTCGTGGACGCCGATCTCATCCGCCACGACCTTGAGGGTCAGGGGCCGCATGTATTTCGGACCCTTGAGGAAGAACTCGCGCTGGAACTCGACGATGGCGCGGCAGACCTTCAGCAGGGTTTCGTTTCGCTGGCCGATTGTGCGGATGAACCAGCGCGCATCCTGGAGATTCTGCGTGACGAACTGGCGCGTCTTGGGGTCTTTCGGATCCCGGCTGCGCCGGGCCATCTTTTCGAAGAGCGGGTTGATGCCAAGGACAGGGATGATCTCATCGTTGAGGATGATAACGAACTCACCGTTCTGCAGCAGTACCTGCACGTCCGGCAGAACGTAGCGCACGACGTCCCGCGAATAGTTTCGTCCGGGCAGCGGGTCAAGGGTGCGGATGAATGCGATCACCTCCTTGAGCACCGGCTCCGAGATGCGCAGTCCCTTTTCTATTTCCTTCAGACGCTGCTTCTCCAACGCGTCCAGCCAGTTGTCGACGACGATCCTCGCCCGGGGGTGCGGGTTCGGGTGCCGATCGATCTGAACGAGAAGGCTTTCCCGCACGTCCTTGACGCAGGTGCCTATCGGATCGAAACCCTGGATGAGAGAGATGAGCCGGGAAAGAAGCTCTTTTTCAGAGTCCTCCTGAACAAGCATCTCGGGGGGTTCCTTGTGGAATCCGTTTTCATCGAGATTGCGGATCAGAAGCTCGCCGATGCGGAACCATTCCTCGGAGATCGGTTGCAGCGCAAGCTGCGCCAGGAGATGCTCCTGGAGGCTTTCCGGCTGCGAAAGGGCCCCCTCGATGAACTGGCGGCGCGAGTCACTGGCGGCATCGCCATCGGCGCGTGAATACCCTGCGTCGGAGCTGTTGTCGATCCAGTCGCTTTCGCCTTCCGTGCTTTCCCGTGCCGGCATGGAATCCAGCGAGAGCGTGGACCTGTCTTCCTCCACGAGGAGGGCGGGGTTCTTCTCCAGCTCCTGCTCGATCGTGGTCTTCAGGTCCTGGAGGGGCAGCGCCATCAGCTTGACTGCCTGATAGAGCTGGGGCGTCATCTTGAGCTTCTGCACCTGCTTCAGGACCGGTCGCTGAGACTGCACGCCAACCTCCGTTGAGAGTGTGAGCCGGGCCCACGGGATTTGTCAACTTTACTGTCAGACACGGAGACCCGCGCCTTTCTGCCGCGAAATGTCGCCAGACTCCGCCCTTCGGCGGTATACCGCCGAGTTGAGCGGAAGGGAGCGACCGTGAAATGTCGCCAGGAGCGACCGGGCTAGCTTTCGAACTCGTGTCCGAGGTAGACGGAGCGGGCCACTTCGCTCGCCAGGAGCTCCTCCCGGCTGCCGCTCACCAGGATTTCCCCCCGATTGATGATATGGGAGCGATGGGTGATCTGAAGGGTGTCTCTCACGTTGTGGTCGGTGATCAGGATGCCGATCCCCCTGTTCGACAGGCCCTGCACGATGTTCTTCAGTTCGGAGACCGTGATCGGGTCGATGCCCGCAAACGGCTCGTCCAGGAGGAGGAATTTCGGCTCGATGGCCAGGGATCGCGCTATCTCCGTCCGGCGTCTCTCTCCACCGGAAAGCGTGAATGCCTTCTGGCGGCGAAGGGCGGTGATGCCCAGGTCATCCAGGAGCTGGTCGAGCAGCTTCTGTTTCTCCTTGTGAGAAAGGGTGTTTCGCGTTTCTATGATCGCGGCGACATTATCTTCCACGGAGAGCTTGCGGAATACGGATGGTTCCTGGGGCAAATACGAGATGCCCAATCGTGCACGGCGGTACATCGGAAGACCTGTGACATCTTTCTCATTGAGCCAGATCCGGCCCGCCGTTGGCTTGATGAAGCCGACGACCATGTAAAAGACGGTTGTTTTGCCCGCCCCGTTGGGCCCCAGGAGACCGACGACCTCGCCGCTTTCCATCCGAAAAGTGACCTCGCGAACCGCCGGCTTTCTGCCAAAGCTTTTTGCCAGCCCTTCGAGGAAAAGCGTTCCGTTAGTTGCCAATCATGGCTCCCTTGTAAGGGGGGCTTGTCCCCGGTGAGGCGGCAGGCGCCGGGGGCGTCGGCTGTTGAGTGGAGGCGCCGCCTGGGGCAGGGCCGCCCGGGGCCGGCGCGGCTGAGCCGGACCCGGGTGTCGGGATATTTCCAGACGGTGTGCCGCCTGAAGGAGTTGTTGTCCCTTCGGGGGCCGGCGTTGCCTGATCGGAGGTGGTATCAGTGGAGCTCTTCCCCTTGTCCTCGATGGTTCCCTGCACGCTTCCTTCGAGGCTGATCTCTTCCGTGTCGAGATTGATCGTGATTTTTGCAGCCTGGTAGATATCCCCCGCCTTCGATACCCAGGGCATGCCGGAGAGCTCGAGAATCTTCGTGTCCCTCTGGTAGCGGGCGAACTCAGCACGGCAGACGATGTCCTTCTTGAAGATCCGCACGCCGACCTGGATGAGCGTGATCTGCTCCGTGTCGCGGTCTTCGATGAAGCCGCCTTTCACCGTCATCTCGTTCTTCAAATCGTACATCACCGCGTTGCCCTTTATCCGGGCGATTTTTTTGTCGCGGTCGTAGAACAATTCCTGGCTGGTGAGATCGAGCCCGCGCTTGGTATCCACCACGTGGACGCCGCCGCTGCATTGCGCGTAGATGTAGTCGGCGCCAAAGAGCTCGATATTGTCCGCGGTGATGCGCAGGTCCTTCGACTGCACCCACGCATGCCCGTTGAGCAGGGCGTGCTGGCCGCCGCTTGCTACGCGCACGCTGATCGTGTCGCTTGCGAACTGAATCGTCTCCGCGTGCAGGGACGCGGTCGCCGCGAGGAGGAGGAAGAGGAGGCAGGAGACACGACCTTTACTTATTGTCATCCGTCCTGACATAGGTGCCCGTCACGGGCCCGGAAAAAGTGAGCTCGCGCTTTCTGAAATCGCCCTTGAATCCGCTGCCCGAAAGGGATGAGCCGTCGTCCTTCCTGATCTTCACCGTCTCCGCTGCCGGTGCGGTGAGGATCTTCGTCTTGTTCTCCCAGGCAAGTGAGTCCGCCGTCACGTCGCCCTTCTCCGTGTTGGAATGCACATGCACGGCGCCGGAAATCTCCGCATTCTCCGTGTCGGTGTGAAAGACGACTTTTTTCGCCTTGCCTTCGGTCGCCGTNNTCGAGCTGCAGGGAGAGCCTGCCGTCCTTGTGGATCTTGTGGACGATGCCGATCGCCACCGTATCCGGGAGGTTCTCCGACGTCTGTTCCTCCGCGAGCGCTTCCCCGTAGTCGAGGCTGCACGCGGCGAGGACGAGCAGGACCAGCGCACCCGCGACGCAGACCCTGGCCGGCCGCGCATGGCGGCGGGTCAGGACCGCGAGGGATCGAGTCTTTTCTGCGATTCCAGGCATGCGTTTATAAAATGGGAGAACAAGGGGCTGGGGGCAAGGGGCTTGGATTTGAACTCGGGATGGAACTGGACTCCGACGCCCCACGGATGGTCGGGCCATTCAACCGATTCGACGAGGGTGGCATCGGGTGTCAGTGAGCTCACAATGAGCCCCGCCGCCTCCAGGTCGGCGCGGTACTGGTTCGCCACCTCGTAGCGGTGGCGGTGCCGCTCCGAGATCACCTCCGCGCCATAGGCGGCGTAAATCCGCGTGCCGACCTTGATATGCGTGTCGCTCTTGCCCAGGCGCATCGTGCCGCCATAGGCCTTGATATCCACCTGTTCCTCCAGCAGGCTCACAACCGGCGTCTTTGCCTCGGGGGCGAACTCGGTCGAGTTCGCTTCCTTGAGACCGAGCATGTTGCGGGCATATTCGATCACCATGATCTGCATGCCCAGGCAGATGCCGAGATAGGGCACCTTCTTTTCCCGCGCATACTGCGCCGCCCGGATCATCCCCTCGATGCCGCGCAGCCCGAAGCCGCCGGGCACCAGGATCCCATCACAGTCGGCGAAGGCCGCCGAAATGTCGCGGTCGTTTTCCAGCTCCTCACTTTCGAACTTCACGAGCTGCACGCGCGCCGAGTTGCTGATGCCGCCGTGGAAGAGTGATTCGAATATCGATATGTACGAGTCATGCAGGCCCGTGTATTTGCCCACGATGCCGATCCGCGCTGTGCGGCGGGCGCTCGTGAAGTGGTCCACCACCTGCTTCCAGCCGTCCCGCACGGGGCCTTTTTCCGCCAGGCCGAGCTTCTTAATGATGAGCAGGTCCACTTTCTGGTCCACGAATGTGAGCGGGATGTCGTAGATCGTCGTGCGCACGTCGTAGGCGGAGAT
>PMDT01000045.1:14204-14324 GCA_003154555.1 Spirochaetaceae bacterium | reverse complement strand
ACGAGCCCGCCCGACTTCTCCGGCAGCGCGGATCCCGCGGCGCGCGTGCCGGTCTTCAGCGCCGGGGCTGCCGTGAGGATCAATATGCTGAATACAATCGTGCTGCAGATCTACTATGCC
>PMDT01000045.1:7725-14170 GCA_003154555.1 Spirochaetaceae bacterium | reverse complement strand
GCCTGGCTCATGCTGCCGCGGAAATCCGCCACGGCGGAGAAGTGGTGCCGGTCCATCCACGCGGAAAGGAAGTCGAGCATCGTCGCGGCTGCGCCGGAGCCGTTCCTGTAGAGCGCCGAAACCGCCTGCACGGCCTTTGCGCCGGCAAGGAGGAGCTTGATCAGGGCCGCCCCGTCGTGTACGCCGGTAGACCCGGCAAGGTCACACCCCACGCGGCGCGACATCAGGGCGATCCAGCGCAGAGGCGCAGCAAGCTCCGCAGCGCTGCTGAGAGTGTTTGTCCCTGTGACGCACATCTTTTCGATATCGAAGTCTATCGAATAGAAACGGTTGAACAGCACCAGGGCGGCCACGCCCGTCCGCGACAGCCGCCCGATCATCTGGCCAAGGGTGGAGAATGACGAGCTGATCTTCAGCGCCACGGGGATATGCACCTCGTGGAGAATCCGCTCGATGATGAGCAGATATTCCTTCTCCCTCTCCTCGCTGGAACGTGTCAGCTCTGAAGGCAGGAAGTACATATTCAGCTCCAGCCCATCGGCCCCCGCGGCCTCGATCTGTTTCGCGAATGACACCCACTCATGGGAGTACGTGCAGTTCACGCTCGCGATCACGGGGATCGCGAGCTTTTTCTTTGCCTGCGTCACGAACGCGACGTATTCCTCCACATGGTCGCCGCGCACCTGGTAGTCGTAGTAATCGTAGCTTTCCAGGCTCATGCCCTTGCGCTTCGCCTCGGTGAGCACCGTCTCGTATTCGGCCGCGATCTCCTCCTCGAAGATCGATTTCAGCACAACGGCGCCAACGCCGCTCGCCTGCAGGCCCTCGAGGCCTTCGAGCGTCGCAGTCAGCCCGGAGCTCCCGGCGATGAGGGGGTTTTTCAGACGGAGACCCATGTAAGTGGTCGAAAGGTCAGGCATCATCTTCTCCCGTGTGCAATGGGAATACCAGCTTTGCTTCTCCTGTGCAAGCGCGCGTCGCCCGTGGGCATGTGCCCTGCAGGGTGTCCGCATCAGACCGCGCCGCCTCCCGACACAATGCCCGGCCTGTTCCAAAGGCGTTCCAAACAACGGAACAAGGTGCTCCATCGTTCTGCTGATTCACTTCAGATATCCAACAAATCATGAGATGAACAATTCATTTCGTGGACAAAATAGATGTTTGCAAGGGGAAAAATCAAGATTTTGTCCGGCATGTTTGTTGGCACGAGAGTTGCACCATTGCTTGGAAAGAAGACTGGGCGGGAAGCTGGATCGAGGAGGAAGCATATGCTGAAGAACATGAAGATTGGTGTCAAGCTGGTCCTGGTCGGGACGATCATCATCCTCGTGCCACTTCTGGTCGTGGCGGTGATCGCGATTTCGCGAGCGACGACCGGCCTGACAGTTGTTGAAAACGAACAACTGGCCGGCAGGTCGTTGGAGATTGCACAGATGATCGACAGGGTATTCGCCGAGGAGCAGAAGGCGGCCCTCAGCTACTCCATCGATGACGATGTCATTGCAGCGGCACAAGCCGTCGCGGAAGCGCCGGCGACCCCCGTGGCGCAGCCCGCGGGAAAGCCCGGCAAGGCTGTGGCGTCCACCGGGCCGTCCACCGCGGACCTCGTGGCCCGTGTCGACGCCAAGCTGAAAAAGCTCAGCACGACGAAGGGGATCGGGGAGAGCTACCAGGTGATCATGATCGTGGGGCTCAACGGGGTTGCAATCGCCGCGTCGGATCCCGCGTATGTCGGTGTGAGCTTTGCCGATCGTGGCTATGTCAAGAACGCCCTGGCAGGAACCGTGAATGCGGGCTCGGCCGCGATCAACAAGGTATCGGGCAAGCCATTCGCTCCGTTCGCAGCACCCATCCGCTCCGGTGACAAGGTCGTGGGTGCTTTCGCCCTCATTGCTGACATCAGCTTCCTGAACGACATCATTGTCGGGGAAAAGATCGGGACGACCGGCTATGCCTACGTTGTCGATAATACCGGTCTCATCATTGCCCACCCGAAAGCGGAGAATGTTTTTAAAACGAACCTTGCCCAGCTCGACGGCACCAAGGACGTGACGAAACGGATGGTCGCCGGTGAGAGCGGTGTGGCGAACTACGTTTTCCAGGGAGTGGCAAAGACGGCGGGATTCGCGCCGGTGAAGACCACCGGATGGAGCGTCGCCCTGACTCTTCCTGATGCCGAATACCTGGCTGCCGCCAACGAGGTGCGCAACCTTATCATCATTATCGCCGCGGCGGCATTGGTCGTGGCATTCCTCATCTATCTGCTCTTCTCCCGCACCATCACGGTGCCCCTGGCACGCAGCGTTGCTTTTGCACAGCTCGTGGCGGCGGGGGACTTCACGCAGAAGCTCGACATCCACCAGAAGGACGAGATCGGCGCCCTTGCCGATTCGCTCAACGGCATGTCGGTGAAGCTGCGCGAGATGGTGGCCACCATCCAGGACAGCGCGGAGCAGGTCTCTTCCTCCAGCGAGCAGATCACTGCGAGCGCGCAGAAACTGGCCGAAGGCGCCCAGAGCCAGGCCTCCACGCTCGAGGAGACAAGCGCCTCGGTGGAGGAGCTCACCGCGTCGGTGGACCAGGTCGCCGAGCATGCGCAGTCGCAGGCAGCCGCGGTGGAGGAAGGCTCGAGCTCCATGTCCCAGGTGCACCAGTCGATCGAGGACGTGTCGAAGAATCTCACGGAGATCGCGGGTCTTGCCGGCAAGTCGGTGGAAAACGCGCTGGAGGGAGCCAAGGCGGTTTCCGAGGTCGTGGACGGCATCAATCTCATTGCGGGCAGCTCGGAGAAGATCAGCGGCATCGTGACCGTCATCTCCGATATCGCCGACCAGACGAACCTCCTGGCACTGAACGCTTCCATCGAAGCGGCGCGCGCCGGCGNNAGCACGGCCGCGGCTTCGCGGTGGTCGCCGACGAGGTGAGCAAGCTCGCCGACCGCAGCTCGGCCTCCACGAAGGAGATCGAGGCGCTCATCAAGGAAAGCGTGAAGAACGTCACCAAGGGCGTGGAGACCGCGAAGGGATCGCAGATCGCCATGGAGCAGATCCGCGCCGCGTCACAGAAGGTGAAGGAAATGATCGCCGGGCTGTCGGAGTCGATGAGCCAGCAGGTGGAGGCGGTGAAGGAGCTGTCCGCGGCGCTGAACAACGTGAGCGAGATGAGCCAGAGCATATCCGCCGCGACCGAGGAGCAGACGACGAATGCGAAGCAGGTTTCCAAGGCCGTCGAGAACGTGAACGAGGTGACGCAGACGGCGGCCTCAGCAGCGGAGGAGATGTCGGCGGCGACGCAGCAGCTTTCCCGCATGGCGCAGGAGCTGCAGAAAATGACGGCGCAGTTCAAGATCGTCATCGATGCGGGTCACGAGCTCGTGCAGACGGAAGCGAAGGTGCTGGAGCGCAGCGCGGTCGCGTAGACCGGAACCACGTGCGACATCGGGATGCGGGGAACGAGACCCCCCGCATCCCTTTTTTATGCCGGGAGCTCCTCGAAGACGCCCTGCTCCCGGTTCTTGCGTACCCTGTCCCACGGGAACACGCGGCCGTTCATGGTGATAAAGACGCCGTGCGGAAGCAGTTGCACGGCTGTCACGGCGCATCCCAGATTGAAGACGGCATCCGAGTTGCTGAAGATGTAGGGCACCATGGCGCCGGTGAGCACCACCGTTTTCGCGAGCCCTGCGGCGCCCAGGACGGCGGCGGTTTCCACCATCGTGTCCGTTCCATGCGTGATGATGATCCGTTCCTCGGGGGCGCGCGTGCAGGATTCAAGGATCTGCACGCGGTTTGCATTGTGCATGTCGAGGCTGTCGATGAGCTGGTTGATCTCCAGCTCGACGGCAGGCGTGCAGCGCACAAAGCTCAGGATCTCGGGCAGGTGCGAGTCCTTGAATGTGAGGCTGCCGCGGATCTCGTCGTAGTGCTTGTCGAAGGTTCCGCCGGTCACGATGACGCGTATCGCCATGATGGGGAATCGTGCCCCCTCAGTGCTTTTTTGGCAAGCCCGCCACGGTATCCCGCGGCATTTGAGGCGCTACGCCGGTGCCGGGCGCGAGCGTTCTGACCAGGGATGCGTGCCGGCGCTACCGCGTGCGTGGAGAGCACGTCCCCGCGGACAATGGTGATGTCATCCTTGCAGGAGAACGGCCGCGTCGTCATGACCCGCTCGCATGCCCCGTTGGGATCGTGAACACCGGGCCGTCCCGGCAGACCAGCCGCTCGTTGTGCTCGCAGGAGCCGCAGATGCCGACGCCGCAGCGCATATAGGCCTCATAGGAAAGCTCGGCGGGCGTCCCGGTTTCCGTGCAGAGGGAGGCCAGCGCATCGAGCATCGCCTCCGGGCCGCAGGCATGCAGCCGGTCGATGCCTCCCGCACGCAGGAGCGGACGTACGACATCGGTCACCCGGCCGCGCATACCGGCACTCCCGTCCTCCGTTGCCACGTGCACGGCCGCGCCAAGGTCGCGGAAGCGCTTCACAAACAGAAGGTCGCCGACGCCGCGCGCGCCCAGGGCCGCATCCACTTTTCCCCCGCATGCAAGGAGCGCGCGGGCAAGGAACGCGAGCGGCGCCGCGCCGTAGCCGCCGCCGACCAGGAGCGCGCGACCGGGCGCCGCGGAAAAGCCCGCGCCGAAAGGGCCGCGTATCCAGATGCGGTCTCCGGGCTCCAGCGCGTGAACGCGCTCGCTGAACGGTCCGACCCTTGAAATCGCAAAGCTGAGAGGATCGGCACCTGCGATGCTGAACGGTTTTTCATCAACACCAGGCAGCCAGAGCATGGCAAACTGGCCGGGGATGCACTCCAGCGCCGCATCCAGGGCGAGCATCACGGTGCGCGCATTCTCCTGCGTCTTTTCGACGATGCGCGCGGCGACGTGCTGGCAGGCCGCCTCCCGGGGTGCGCCGCTCATGACACGTGCGTCCCCGGGATCGGGGGCCGGTTTGTGACAGACGGTGAGCAGGGCCGCTGCGTGCGCCCGCGGATCTGATCCAATGAGGCATACCCACGCTCGCGCAGCCATACCGTGAGCTCTTCCAGTATGAATGAAAATGCCTCGGCGCCGCGGCCCACAATCGCTGTGCCGACCCCGACGCACGCGGCGCCGGCGGAGATCATCTCCACGGCGTCCGTGCCGGTGAGCACGCCGCCGGTGCCGATGATGGGCACCGACACCGCCGCTGCGATCTCGTGAACGCAGCGCAGCGCAATGGGCTTGAGCGCCGCACCCGATATGCCGCCCGAGCGGTTTGCGAGAACCGGCATCCCACTTTCCGCATCGACGAGCATGCCGGGCATTGTGTTGATGGCTGTGATCGCATCCGCACCTTCCGCCACCACGGCGCGCGCGATCGCGGCGATGTCGGGGACATTTGGTGACAGTTTCACGATGCAGGGAATGGACGTGGAAGCCTTCACGGCAGCGGTGACGGCCGCGGCGGATCGCGCCGAGGAGGCGAACATCTCGCCGTGCTCTGCCTGCACATTCGGGCAGGAGATATTCACCTCGATCAGGGATGGCTCCGCCTGGGCGACCAGGGCTGCCGCGGCGCCGAAGTCCTTCACCGTGTCGGCGGAGATGCTCGCAATGAGCGGCACGCCCAACGGCGCGAGCGCCTTTGCCGCGGTGCGGAGGAGGCTCACCTCCTCTTCTGCGCCGGGGTTCGGCAATCCCATCGCATTCAGGAGGCCGTGTCCCCAGTCCACGGCGCTCGGATTGCGGTGACCGCGCCGGGGCTCCGGCGTGCAGGTTTTTGCCGTGACTGCCCCGGCGCCGCTCCTGGCCGCACGCACAAGAAGGGATGGGGACGTGCCCCAGATGCCGGAAGCGAGGACAAGCGGGGAGCGCAGCCGGACCCCCGCGATCCGGCACGAAAGATCAGGCGATGTCGAGGGCAGCGCGCACATCTTTCCGCACCTGGCCGCTGATCCGTCCGTGCCGCACGAGCGCATCCAGCAGATCGCTCAGGCTGAGCACCGCGTGCAGGCAGAGGCCGCGCTCCGCGAGCTCCCGCGCGCCGCCTTGCTCCCGGTCCACGACTACCACGACGTCCCGCACGACCAGCCCGGCATCGGCAAGCGGCGCAAGCGCCTCCAGCTTGCTCCCTCCCGTTGTCACGAGGTCATCGAGGACGACGACAGTCTCTCCCATTTCGAATTTCCCCTCGATGAGCTTTTTCGTTCCATAGTCCTTGGCTTCCCGGCGCGGGTAGATGAGCGGCTTTCCCGCGGCAAGGGAGACCGCCTGGCCGATGGGAAGCCCGCCGTACGGGATGGCGGCGATCCTGTCGAATCGCAGCGTGCCCAGGATGCCCGCGATCGCGCGTGCCACGACCGCCATGAGGGAAGGATCGCTCACAAGGAGCCGCAGGTCGATGTAGATGGGCGACTTCTGCCCGGACTTCAGCGTGAACTCGCCGAACCTGACCGCGCCGAGTGCGTGGAG
>PMDT01000045.1:0-7676 GCA_003154555.1 Spirochaetaceae bacterium | reverse complement strand
TCGTCGAGCCCTGCGGCGAGGCTTGCCTCCAGGTCCCCGCCCTGCGTGCCCACACCTGGCAGGAGGATCCACATCCCCGGTGCGATCGCGCGCACGCGGCTCAAGGTCTCGGGGAATGTCGCCCCGACCACCAGTCCCACGTTCCCGCGCGCATTCCACTCCTGCGCCGAGGATGCGATCTGCAGAAACAAGGGACGGCCTTCCATGTCGCGCTCCTGCAGGTCGCGCGCCCCGGGATTGGATGTGTGGCAGAGAAGGAAGACGCCCTTGTCTTCACGCCGGGCAAGGCTTTCCACGCTGTCACTGCCCAGCAGCGGGCTTGCCGTGACGGCGTCGGCGCCAAGGACATCGAAGCAGGCCTGGGCGTAGGCATCCGCGGTGGATGCGATGTCGCCGCGCTTCGCATCGAGGATGACAAGGCGCCCCGCCTCGTGCGCATGGGCGATCACTTTCTGCAGGGCCGTCCAACCCTCCACGCCGCGCGCCTCGTAGAACGCGCTGTTCGGTTTGAACGCGCAGGCAAAGGGAGCGGTGGCGTCGATGACCGCGGCCATGCGCGGGTAAATCTCCGACACGGGAATGTCCAGCGACGGGTCCAGACCCACACACAGGAGGGAGTTTGTGCGCTCGCTGTCAGCGTCCAGCGATGCGAAGAAGGCTCCGGGTTTCATGCCGTACGGGAGAATAGGGGATGCCGCACGTCATGGCAAGGGTTAGCCTCAGAGCACAGCAATTCTGCTGCTCAGAGCAAAAGCGCCTCGAGCTGGTCGACGTATCCGGCCATGACCGCGAAGGCCTCCTCCACGGGCTCGGGATGCGACAGGTCGACGCCGGCCTTGCGCAGCACATCGATGGGATAGTCGGAGGAGCCGGCCGATATGAAGCGGATATACGCGGGCACGGCGTTGGGCTCTCCGCGCAGCACGCGCCCGGCCAGGGCCTGGGCTCCCGCGATGCCTGTCTCGTACTGGAACACGTAGTAGTCCTCGAAGAGATGCGGGAATGTGGCCCAGAGCAAGCCTTCACGTTCCCGCTCGATGGCGACGCCGGGGCCGTACGCTTCGGCCAGGAGCTCGGTCATGAGGTCCATCATCAGGTCGGCCGTCAGGGGCTCGCCTTTCTCCACGCGCTGGTGCGTCGCCAGCTCGAAACGTGCGAGGGTGGGCATGATGAAAAAGTAGCGGAAGAAGTTGGCCATCGCTTCTTCGATGACCGCAATGCGCATGTCGACCGCGCCTTTCAGAAGCGAATCGCGGACCAGTGCCTGGTGGAAGTTCGATGCAACCTCGGCGACAAATGTCGAGTATGTCGAATACACGAAGGGCTGCGTCTTCCAGGTGTAGAGGGAATGCATGGAATGGCCAAGCTCGTGGGCAAGCGTACTGAGGCTCGTGATGTCATCGACGTAGCTCATCATGATGAAGGGATGGGTGCCGAATGTGCCCCAGGAGAAGGCGCCGCTGCGCTTGCCCCGGTTTGGGTAGATGTCGACCCACCGGTCCTTCAGGCATCCCTTGCGCACCGCGGCGACATACTCATCGCCCATGGGTGCAAGGCCTTCGCAGATGAGGTTCACGGACTTCTCGAAGGGAATGCGGATCTTTTTCTTTGTGAGGGGCGCCCACATGTCGTAATGGTGGAGGCTTTTGAGGTGCAGTACCCGGCGACGCACATCGAAGTAGCGGTGCCAGAGGGGAAGATTGCGTCGAAAGACGCCGATGGCATTGTGAAAGACCTCGGTGGGGATGTTGTCGAGGTCGAGCACACCGGCAAGGGCCGAATCGAACCGGCGCGCCCGGCTTTTAAAGACGTTCTGCTTGATCGACGTGGTGAGCGTTGCCGCAAGGGTGTTGCGGAAAAATGAGTGCCCTTCCATGTAATTGGTCCAGGCGGCGCGCCGCGGGACCCTGTCGGGATCTTCCAGTATCCGGAACAGGCTGCCCTGCGTCACTTCGAATGTCCGCCCGTTGGCGTCGCGGGCATCGGCAAATTTCAGATCCGCGTTCACGAGC
This sequence comes from Spirochaetaceae bacterium, assembly GCA_003154555.1. GTDB lineage: Bacteria > Spirochaetota > Spirochaetia > SZUA-6 > Fen-1364 > Fen-1364. Next base: position 5,664 of record PMDT01000045.1, on the reverse strand, counting down.
ATGTTCGCCGTGTTGCCCGGGCCGAAGAAGGGATCGGAGACCATTCCCAGGAGCTCTTCGACCTCCGCAGAGCGCACGTGCGCCTGCTTTCGCCAGAGATTGTCCAGGTAATGCTTGTGGACGGCAAGCTTCGGCTCGCTCCGCAGCCACTGCCCGATCGTGTCTTTTCCGATTCCCAGGAGCACGGGATCGAGGAAAGACACAGCCGCGCTCACCTGGCCGTAGGCGCCCTGCGCCGTGTCGTTCATCGCAGCCGCCCGGGAATCCGTCGTGTCGACGCTGTAGGAAAAGCCGGCGTAGACGAGCACTTTCATCATGCGCGTCATGAGCTGCTCGACGGCCAGGAGGCCATCGGCAAGCTCTGCGGCGCCGCGTGTCATGAGCTGCTCATGCGTCCGGACGGCCGGTATCTGCGCAATGACTGCAGCAAGCTCCGCGTCCCATGCCGCGGGTGTTGTAAAAACGCTCCTGGCGTTCCATGTATGCTTCGGTTCGATCGCGCTGCGTGCGGGAAGTGTTCGCGCCATTCTCATTTCCTTTCTCATGCGCGCCCACCCTGCGTTGCAGCGCGATGTAGCAGGATTTTACAAAAAGAGTACACTCAGGTACAAGACCGCACGCAGGGCGGGGCGTAGGCTTTCACGGTGCGCGACTGAAAGGACAATGACGGATGAAACAGCTCGACCCGAAGTCAATGAAGGATTGGGAGATTGCCGAGGCAGCCGAGGAAGGCATGAAGCCGGTGACGCAGCTCGCGAAGGAGCTGGGGCTCGAGGACCGGGAGCTCCTGCCCTATGGGCATTTTGTCGCGAAGCTCGATTACATGAGCATCCTGAAACGCCTCAAGGGAAAGCCGGACGGCAAGTACGTGGAGGTCACCGCCATCACCCCGACACCGCTCGGTGAAGGCAAATCTACGACGACGATGGGTCTCGTGGAGGGCCTGGGGAAGATCGGCAGGAAGGTGATCGGCGCCATCCGACAGCCGTCGGGCGGGCCGACATTCAACATCAAGGGTTCCGCGGCAGGCGGAGGTCTTGCCCAGTGCATCCCGCTCACCGATTTCTCCCTCGGGCTCACCGGCGACATCGATGCCATTACCAACGCCCACAATCTTTCCATGGTGGCGCTCACTGCGCGCCTGCAACATGAGTTCAACTATGGGGACGCAGGCCTGAAAAAGCGGGGCCTGGAGCGACTCGACATCGATCCGCGCAACATCGCGCAGGGCTGGGCCATCGATTTCTGCGCCCAGGCAATGCGGGAAATCATCATCGGCCTTGGCTCCGACATGGACGGCTTCATGATGAAGAGCGGGTTCCAGATCACCGTCTCCTCTGAAATCATGGCCATCCTCGCGGTTGCCGCTGACCTCAAGGACATGCGGGAGCGCATGGGCAGGATCGTCGTCGCGTACAGCAAGGCGGGAAAGCCGGTGACGACGCATGACCTCGGCGTTGACGGGGCAATGACTGCCATCATGGCAAAAGCAATCAATCCCAACCTGCTGCAGACCATCGAGGGTCAGCCCGTCCTCGTGCACGCGGGGCCTTTTGCCAACATCGCCATCGGCCAGTCCTCCATCATTGCCGACCGTGTCGGGCTGAAGCTCGCCGACTACCACGTGACGGAGAGCGGCTTTGCCGCCGATATCGGCTTCGAGAAGTTCTGGAACCTGAAATGCCGGTTCAGCGGTCTCACGCCGAACTGCTCCGTCCTGGTCTGCACCGTGCGCGCGTTGAAGATGCACGGCGGCGGCCCCAAGGTCGCTCCGGGAAAAGCGCTGGACAAGGCGTACACGGAGAAGAACGTCGGGCTCGTGGAGAAGGGCGTTGAGAATCTCCTGGCCCACATCCAGACCATCAAGCTTTCCGGCATCGAGCCGGTCGTCTGCATCAACCACTTCTATACGGACACCGATGACGAGATCGCGGTCATCAAAAAGGCAGCGGAGAAGGGCGGCGCGCGGGTCGCCGTCTCGAAGCACTGGGAAAAAGGCGGGGAGGGCGCACGGGAGCTCGCCGACACGGTCGTGGATGCATGCAGCCAGCCGTCGAAGTTCAAATTCCTCTACGAGCTTTCAACGCCGCTCTCCGAGCGCATCCGTCTTATCGCCACGAAGGTGTATGGCGCAGACGGCGTCTCCTACACGCCGACGGCACAGGAGAAGCTGAAAGCGATCGAGGCTGACCCCGAGCTTTCGAAGCTGGGCACCTGCATGGTGAAGACGCATCTCTCCCTGTCGCATGACCCCACGATCAAGGGTCGGCCAAGGGGCTGGACGCTTCCCATCCGCGACATCCTCCAGTACCGGGGCGCNNCGGGCAAGGTGAAGGGGCTGTTCTAAGCAGCGTCGCCATTGACTTCTGTCGCCGCGTGAGGCAGCCTTCCGCTGGAGGTGTCCCATGCCGGAAGCACTCTTCGATCAAATGAAGGAATTGCTTCGCGAGACATTCGAGGGCGGCCTTCCCGGTCAAGGGACGCAGTACCTCGACAGCGCCTCGGGCATCCGCATTACCCTGAAGTCACTTTCCGCGGAGCAGGCGTCGCGTCGGCCCGGGCAGCATCCGAGCATCGCGGCGCACGTGCGGCATATGAACTTTCACCTGCGCATGACGTATGAATGGGTCATGGGCGATCACAGCAGGCGCGACTGGAAGGGCAGCTTCGAGCCTCAGTCCGTGACGACGGAGGAGTGGGCGCGGCTCCCGCAGGAGCTGGAGACGACGCGAAACGAATTCCTCCGTATCATGAGCGAGCTCCCAGCGGACACGTTCGTGTCAGAAGGGGCGGGAATAGGCGCCATTGCGCACCTGGCATACCACCTGGGGGCAATCCGGCAATTACTGCCGACGTCCTGAGGGACGGCGCCTGCGGGCGAGGGGCCGCTTATCGTGCGTTCCCCGGCATCCGGGTTATCGTTCCCAGACCCCCTGCGAGACGAGCGCGCCGCGGGCAAAGCCTGCCCAGTCGCGATTTGCCTTCGGGTTGGCCGGGCTGGGGTGGGGGATGGCGCCGACCTCGGTGGCGGCATCAGGCAGCTCACCCAGAATATCGCGGCACCTGCGTTCGGCGAACGCTCCGATACCGACCACCCACGCGGGTGACAGGGATTGAATTATTTCGGCAAGAAACCGGTCGCAGAGCTCTTCCAGTCGCGCGCGGTCTTCCGCGCGCAGCTTGTCCGGCGTGAGATTGCGTCCCTCGGAGTCGAGAAACAGGAGCGGGCAATAGTTCGACACGAATGCATCGTCGGCAAAGGCATCCGCGCTGCCGTAATGTTCGCGCATGAGCCCCCAGAGACGCGTCCCGCTCACCTCGCGCCGTGCGCAGGAGTAGCCCTGGACAGGGTGCTTGTCGTGCATGCGCGGAGGCCGGGAGACCACCCCGCTGATGCCCAGCCAGTCGCGCGTGGAGGGCACGTCACCGAAGGGCACGCCGGTCTGCGCCATGCCCCAGGGGCCGGGGTTCATACCGAGGAAGACGATGCGCTTGCGGCTTGCCGCGTATCTTTGGATGTACGCCTCGTGCGGCGCGCGTGCGTAATCCAGCGGGTTGTAGACGAAGCCCACGGGAGCGGCAAAGTGCAGTTTGCCCGCCTCCCGGGCGAGCATTCGCGCGGCCGTGACGATCCGCGCGCTCACGGGGCTTTTCACAATCGAAGCATAGCCTGCCGGGGACGCCCCGTCACCGCCGGGTCTGGGCCCTGTCCAGCACTTCACGCGTCTGCAGAAGAAGGCCTTCTTCGGTGAATGGTTTTGAAATCACGGCTTGCGCGCCCTGGTCGAGCAGGTCCCGAAGCAGCACCTCGCTGGAATAGCCGCTTGCGATGATGATGTTGATGCTCGGCTCCATGCGCCGGAGCTCCTGGAAGCAGCGGTAGCCGCCCATGCCCGGCATGTTCAGATCGAGGATCACCAGGTCGGGTGCATCCTCCGCGAAACGCCGAATGGCGTCCTCACCGGTCGATGCGGTGACTGTTGCATACCCTTTTCTTGAAAGGACCAGCATCTCCCATCGCAGGACATTGTCGTCGTCATCGACAACAAGGATCCTCTCAGTGCCGCCCTGCACGACAGGGGTTGTCGAGAGGGTGGCGGGCGGCATTTCCGGAAGCGCGCCGACGGCGGGAAAAAGAATCGTGAATGCCGTTCCTTTGCCGGGCGCGCTCTCACAGAAAACATGCCCGTGGTGGTTGGTGACGATGCCGTAGACGGCCGCCAGCCCGAGCCCGGTGCCTTTTCCGCGCTCCTTTGTCGTGAAGAAAGGATCGTAGATGCGCCGAAGGGTCTCCTTGTCCATGCCTGTTCCCGTGTCGGTCACCGAAAGCTGGACGTACTCCCCCGGAAGAACTCCCGGATGCTCCTGTACGAATGCTTCGCCCGCGACGATATTCCCTGTCTCGAAGACCAGACGCCGCCCGATGGCATGGCGTCCCGGGCGTTCACCGAGAGATTCATAAGCAGCTGCTGGATCTGACCGGCATCGGCGTTCACGCCCTTCAGATCGGGGGCAAGATGCGTCTCCACGGCGATCATTTTCGGGATTGTTCTCGAAAGGATTTCGCCCGTTTCGGCGATCGGCACGTTGATGTCGAGCGGGAGAAGATTGCTGTGCTGACGGCTGCTGAAGAGCAGCAATTGCTGCGTGAGGTCCGTCGCGCGTCCGACCGCGGTTGTGATGGTCGCGAGCAGTGACTGGGACGCCGTGTCATCTCTTGTTTTCGCGACGAGAAGCTCGGTAAAGCCCGAGATGACCTGGAGGATATTGTTGAAATCGTGGGCAATGCCTCCCGCGAGGATCGCCACGGACTCGAGCTTCTGCGCCCGGAGCAATTGCTCCTCAAGGCTCTTCCGCTCCTCCAGCCCGCGGGAGAGACGGATATTTGCAACGACCAGCTCCGCGGTCCTCTCTGCAACCCGCGCCTCCAGCTCGTCGCGCGCTTTGCCGAGCTGCCTTCCTGACTCGATCAGGCGGTCCATCGTCTGCCGCCGCGTCATCTCGTAGAAAAGCGAGATAAGGATGCTGCTCACCAGGGCGAGCACGCATTGGATCAGCAGGGCAGTCGGGTCGATATTCCGGAAGGCCAACGGGTGAAGAGGGAAGAAAAACATCAGGACGCCCATGATGCCGACGGCGCCGATGAGAATCAGGCCTGCCCCGACGCCCAACAGGAAGAAAGCAAGCGGAGGATAGAGAAAGATCCACGCAAAGAACTCCAGGCGCCCGTTGACCCAGACGATATCGACGTCATGGAGGACGAGCGGGAGAAGAACGCCGATAACGACGATGGCCCGGAAGCCCCTGATATCGATCTTCTTTCCGATCGGCCTCAGATACAGGATGATGGAGGTCGTGATCGTCGCGGCACCGAAGAGCATAAGACCCGCGGCAAGAGGGAAACCGGCCAGCAGGAAATAGACAAAGTATCCGTAGAAGAAAGGCCCCACGAAGAGGAGCATGAGCCAGCTGAAGCTCAGGCGCTGAACGTGCTCCGGCGAATAGCCCGCGCGTCCATTCGCGCCGAACCAGGAGCGAGAGAGCAGGCTGTGCAACATGCTGCGCAAAGAAGCCATAAAAATCTGGAATATGATCGTAGCATGGAACCAGCCCCGATAGTAGGGTCCTTTTCGTCGACGACGCCGCAGATCCGTGTTGTCGCTC
>PMDT01000277.1 GCA_003154555.1 Spirochaetaceae bacterium | reverse complement strand
GGTCCGTAATGGTCACGATCGTATTGTTGAAGGTCGCCTGGATGAAGGCCTTCCCTTCAGCAATATTCTTCTTTTTTTCTTTCTTCCCCTTGGTCTTTGCCAAAGTGCCTATCCTCCCATGGCGCGCCCGCGGGCCACGCCTCGTCGCGATCGGCTGCCTCGCGCGGAAACCCGCGCTGTATCACAGCCGGCAGAACCTCAGACCCACCCCCAAATGCGCCTGGCCCAAATGCCACGGAAACTGCACGGAATACCGTGCAAGCCGTGGCGGGTCCAGTCGCCGCCCCGAATTGCGCCTCGCTGCTCCGCAGCGAGTCGCCGCCCTATTTCTTCCTCTTCCCGGCAACAGTCTTCCGTTTGCCCTTGCGCGTGCGCGCGTTTGTCTTCGTCCTCTGGCCCCTTACCGGCAGGCCGCGGCGATGACGGATCCCGCGATAGCAGCCGATGTCCATGAGCCTCTTGATGTTGAGGGAGACTTCCGTCCGCAGGCGTCCTTCCACCCGGTACTCGTTCTCGATCACCGTCCGCAGCTTGTTCACCTCGTCCGCGGTGAGATCGTTCGTCCTTTTCGTCGGGTCGACGCCCGTGGCCGCGCAGATCTTCCGCGCGGATGTCACCCCGATCCCGAAAATGTAGGTCAGGGCGACGTCCACATGCTTGTTCGGAAGATCCACGCCCGCAATACGTGCCATTCCACTCTCCTTTGTATCGTACCGCGTCCGCCCGTTCCGGCCGCGAAACCTTCGCAGCGCGGGCGGTCGCCACTACCTCTGGCGCTGCTTGTGCTTCGGGTTGCTGCAGATGATGCGCACGACACCCCTGCGCCGGATCACCTTGCACTTGTCGCAAATCGGTTTCACGCTCACGCGCACCTTCATGTCATGGCCTCCGTTTCAGCCTTCGTTATCCAGACCCGTCCGCCTAGAGGTTGCGCGACCGGATCTTGCCCCGCTTCACGATACCGTCGTGGTGGTGCATCCGCAGGTAACCTTCGATCTGGGACATCGTGTCCAGGTCCACGCCGACAAGAATGAGGAGCGATGTGCCTCCCATCAGGTAGGCAACGGCCTGGGGAAAATTGAACAACCCCTGCACCACCGAGGGGATGATCGCGATGAACGCAAGGAACAGCGACCCGGGGAGGATGATCCGGTAAAGGATCCGCGACAGGTACTCCTCCATCTTTTCCGAACGGATGCCCGGAATGGATCCGCCGTTCTCCCTGATGTGCCGGGAGATCTCCACCGGGTTCAGGGTGACCTGGGTGTAGAAGTAAGCAAAGAATATGATGAGCAGCGCGTACGCCACTTCATACGGGAACCCGTTCGGCCGCAGCCAGGAGGCAAAACGCGACAGCCAGGCAATCTGGGACCCGAGACTCTGCGCGATCTGCACCGGGAACAGGAGGATGCTCGACGCGAAGATCACGGGGATGACCCCCGACGGGTTGACCTTGAACGGCAGGTAGGTGTTCTGCGCGCCGTACATGCGGCGCCCCACGACCCGCTTGGCGTAATGAACGGGAATCTTGCGCTGCCCCTGCTGCTCCATGATGACCAGCCCGATGACGACGACCCACAGCGCGAGGACAAGAATCACGAAGACCGGGTTCAGCGTGCGCTGCTGAATCAGGGTCACAAGGCTCCACAGGGCGCCCGGGATGCGGGCGACGATGCCGGCGAAGATGATCATGGAGATACCGTTGCCGATGCCGCGTCGCGTGATCTGGTCGCCGAGCCACATGAGGAACATCGTCCCCGTGGTGATGGTGAGCATCGCGATGATCGCAAAGGGAAGGCGCCCGATGTTGATGGCGTCGGGAATGCGGTTGGCGTAGATGGTGACCGTATACGACTGGATGAGCGCGACAACCACGGTGCCGTAGCGCGTCCAGCGGTTTATCCTCTTCTTGCCGCCCTCTTCCTCCTGGATCTTCTTCAGCCGCGGAAAAACGACGGTGATCAGCTGCATGATGATCGACATCGAGATGTACGGCATGATGGACAGGAAGAAGATGGAGAAGTTCTTGAACGCTCCCCCCGCGAAGAAGTCGAGGAAGTCCTCGATTCCCAGCGCTCCCGCGCTCCCCTGGGCGTCGAAGTAGAGCTTGACCGCCGCAATGTTGATCCCCGGCACGGGGAGTATCACGCCCAGGCGGTAGATCACGAGGATGCCGATCGTGAACAGGATACGATCACGCAGCTCCTTGACCCGGAAAATATCGACAAGCGGATTGGCCATTACTTCGCCTCGTCAGCGCCGGCCGCCCCCGTGGATTTCACCGCGGGTGACTTCGCGCTTTTCCCCCCGCTCGCGCGGGACTTTTCCCTCGCGCTCTGTCGGGGCTCCCGCCCCGCGACGGCAGGGAGATCCTTGACCACGCCGCCGACGGCGGCGATTTTTTCCCGTGCGGACGCGGATACCCGCACCCCTTCGACCTGGAGCTTCTTCGTGAGCTCTCCATTTCCGAGGATTTTCACGGGAACGTTCTTCTTGTGCGCGAGGCCCAGAGCCGCGAGACTGGTCGGGTTCACCGTCTGCCCGTCGGCGAAGCGGTTCAGGTCGATGATGTTGACGACCTGAAACTCCTTCTTGAACGGGTAGTTGGAAAAGCCACGACGCGCGATGCGCCGGAAGAGGGGCATCTGGCCGCCTTCAAATCCGAGCCGCACGCCGCCGCCCGCGCGGGCCTTCTGGCCCTTGTTGCCCTTTCCCGCCGTCTTGCCGTGGCCGGATCCGACACCCCGTCCCAGGCGCTTGTTCTTCTTCTGGCCTTTCGGCGCGCGGATATCGAAGCCTTCCATGATTAGTTTTTCTCCTCAACGTCCAGCAGGTACGAAACCATCCGCACCATCCCGAGGATGGAGGGGGTCGCCTCGTGCTCGACAACTGCGTTCAGCCTTCGCAGGCCCAGGGCCTTCACGGTCGCCCGGTGAGCCGGCACGCAGCTGATGGGGCTGCGGACGAGCTTGATCTGAAGAATCTTTGCCGGCATTGCGCTTACCCCCACATATCCTTCAGGGTTCGGCCCCGATTGGCGGCCACGACCCGGGGATCCATGAGCGAATCCAGCCCCTGGAACACCGCCTTGACGGTGTTGATGGCGTTGGACGAGCCGATGGATTTCGACAGCACGTCATGGATTCCCGCGGCCTCCATCACGGCCCGCACGGGACCGCCGGCGATGACGCCGGTGCCCGGTGCCGCGGGCTTCAGGAGCACCTGCGCGCTCTTGAACTTGCCGATGACCTGGTGCGGGAGCGTGGTCTTCTTGATGGGAACCCGGACCATGCTTTTCTTCGCCTTCTCAATGCTCTTGCGGATGGCGTCCGACACGTCGTTCGCCTTCCCGAAGCCGTAGCCCACGCGCCCGGCGCGGTCGCCGACCACGGTGAGCGCGGAGAAGGAGAAGCGACGTCCGCCCTTGACGACCTTGGCGACCCTGTTGAGCTTCACGAGCTTCTCCAGAAACTCGCCCTGGCCCCTGTCCCGATCCCTGTCATCCATTGCCACTCGCTGTCTCCTCGGTCGCTCCCTTCCGCTCAACCCAGCGGCGTACCGCTTTCGGGCGGAGTCGGCGACATTTCAGGCGCGGTATTCCGCGCATTTATTCGGTCGCTCCATTCCGCGGAACCCAGCGGCGTACCGCTTTCGGGCGGAGTGGGCGACATTTCAAGGCGCGGTAGTCCGCGCATTTCGCGCCCGCGCGGACACCGCGCAGGACTCTCAAAGGCTGATGCCGGCCTTCCGCGCGCCGTCCGCTATCGCCTTCACCTTGCCGTGGTAACGATAGCCGTTCCGGTCGAACACGACTGCCGTGACGTTCTTCGCCTTGAGCCTCTCCGCGATCAGGCCACCCAGCTTTTCCAGCGCGGCGACCTTGTTCCCGATGTCGCGGTGCTCCTTTTCCAGGTTGGAGGCTGCCGCGAGGGTCGCGCCCGCCAGGTCGTCTATGGCCTGCACGTACGTGTGGCTGTTCGACTTGTAGATCGTGAGACGGGGCCTCTCCGGCGTGCCGCTGATCTTCTTGCGGATGCTCGCCTTTCTCTTCAAACGCTTGCGCGTCTTGTCGATGATCTTCTTCATACTCCTTGTCCTCTACTTGATCCCCGATTTTCCGACTTTTCGGCGCACATACTCGTTCTCGTACTTGATGCCTTTGCCCTTGTACGGCTCCACCGAGCGGAAGGAACGGATTTCCGAGCAGATCTGTCCGACCTGCTGGATATCGGATCCCCTCACCGTGATGCGGGTGTTGTTCTCCACCTCCATCGTGACGCCTTCCGGCACGGGGTATTCGATGGGGGTAGAGTATCCCAGCGTGAGGACCAGCGACTTCCCCTTCACCTCGGCCTTGTACCCCACCCCGGTGATCACGAGCGTCTTCGAGAAACCCGTGGAAAGCCCGATGATGGCGTTCTTGATCAGGTTGCGGTACAGTCCGTGAAGGCTCTTCGCCGTGCGCGTGTCGTCCGCGCGCGTGACGACGACAGTGTCGCCTTCCACCTTCACCGCCACCTCGGCCGAGTACTCCTGCGTCACCTTTCCCTTCGGGCCCTCGAGCGTCACGCGCCCGTCCCCGATGGAAACCTTCACGCCTTTCGGTATTTTCACCGGCAATCGTCCAATTCGCGACACGGGTTACTCCTTGCCTACCAGATGGTGCACAACAGCTCGCCGCCGGCCTTCCGTTCCAGGGCCTTCTTGCCCGTGGTGACGCCGAGGGACGTTGTCACGATGAGGGTTCCGAAGCCGTTGAGCACCCGTGGGAGCGTGCGGTAGCCGGCGTACATGCGGCGGCCCGG
>PMDT01000235.1 GCA_003154555.1 Spirochaetaceae bacterium | reverse complement strand
GCAGCTCGGGCCATGCCGCCAGGTCAACGGCGCCGTGGGCGGAAAGGTCGTACACACCCGTGTCCACGCGCTCGAACCAGCCATACGCGTTGAACCGGAGGATTGAGAGCGTCTTGGGCCCCGTGCCCATCGCGCGCAGCGCCGCGGGACTTGTCTTTCCGACAGCCACGAGGCAGCAAGCGATGAAGATCGCGTTCTCCCGGTAGGCGGTGGCAAGCTTTGTGCGCGTGCTTCCGGCACGGTTGTAATCCGCAGAACGGTGCGCGATCTCCTCCAGAACTGCACGGCGGGAAACGGCGCGCTTGCGCCGCGCAAAGGGCAAGGGATGAAAAACCACCTCAACCGGCGGCTTGCCGTGCTCGTGGGACACGAGGATCAGGCCGAGCTCCAGGCGGCGCAGGAGGTGCTGCGCGCCCCTGCTTTCCTTCCACCATTTCCACTTGTTGGAGGGCCGGGGAATGGCGACGTACACCGAATCGGTGAGCCGCTGCCTGCGCACCGCCTGGATGACAAGCGCGAGGTTGAGGGTCTTCTTCAGCTCGATGACAAGAAGGTCCGTGCCCCTGATCGCGGCGATGTCGCAGTCCTTCACCTCGCTGCGGACCATGTACCCCTCCCGGGCGAGGTGCGCATAGAGAGGCTCCGCGAGATCGGTTTCTGATAAGGCCTTACGCATAAGCTCCGGGACGCAGGTCGGAGAGCAGCGGAAGGCGCGCGCGGAACTTCTCCACCTCGTCGCTGTCGTAGTCCGCGCAGATGATCTCTTCCCGGCCCTCGCCGCCGCGGGCCAGGACCCGGCCGTGAGGGTCCACGATGAGGCTCACGCCGTGGAATGGCGCCGTGCCGAACGATCCCTGCACCGCCGAGGCGGCAACGTACATCCCGTTGTCCAGCGCACGCGCGCGCACGGCAAGCTCCCATTCCTCGGCGGGGCCGAACCACGCGGAGCCCACGAGCGCAAGGGCGACGTTGTCCCGCGCCAGGGTTCTGGCGCATTCGGGAAATCGTGTGTCATAGCAGATCCACATCCCTGCGCGCAGCCCTGGCATCCGCAGTCCGGGGTCGAAGCCGGAGAACCCCCGGCCAGGAACGGCCCATGCCTTCTCACTCACCCAGAGATGGACCTTGCGGTACACCGCGCGGGTGACGCCGGTTTCATCAATGAAGAGCATGCTGTTGTGGAGGTTCTCCCCGTCGCGCTCGACGAATCCCATGCAGAGTGCGATGCCTTCCGCTGTCGCGCATTGGACGACCTGGCAGAGCCCGGCGCCGCGGGGATCCACCGCCCAGCCGCGCGCCGCCGCGGGCTTTGGATACCCGCAGAGACAAAGCTCGGGGAGCACGAGCACGGCCGCCCCCCGGCGCGCGGCTTCACGGGCGTGGGCCGCGATCTTGCCCGCATTGGAGGCGCTGTCGCCGGGCACCGGCGCGAATTGCCCGCACGCGATCGTTACCTTCACTCGCTCCAGCCCCCCCGGCGCAGGGTAGTCCCGGCGGCGCATCGGTTTCAAGGGCTCACTTGACCCTTGCGCGCCGGTGGCGCACCATTGGAACGGGCAAGGAAAAAACGGAGGACGTCATGGGTGCAAAGAGTACGGAGTCGGCGCGGCGCCTTGGAGAATACCTTGTTGAATCCGACGTGCTGCGCAACGAGCAGATCGGGATGCTCCTGGATGAGCAGCGGGAGAACGCGGCAGTAGGGGTGCAATCCCGATTCGGTGAGATCGCCGTGCGCAAGGGTTGGGTGGACGCGGACCAGGTCACGCAGGCGCTTTCCAGCCAGGCACAGGAGGAGATCGACCGCACGGATGCGGGCCAGGTGCTTCTTGCCCTCGGTTGGATCAGTGAAGCGCAGCTCGACGAAGCGCGACGCCGGTGCGCCCATTCCTCGGAGCCCCTTGAGGAATCCATCGCGGAGCTGCGGCTGTGCTCGCCGGACAAGCTTCGCGTCGCGGGCATCCTTGCCACCATCCGCTCGGCAACGGCGATGCGGAGGATTTCGGGATCGAGCTTTTCACCGTACAATATCATGGAGCTGATCGTCGGCGAGCAGACGAGCATCGCCATCCGGGAGGATGCGCTGTGCTCGTGCAGCCAGTGCTGGAGCAACGTCTTCGCACTGGCCCTCAATGCGATGCCCGCGCGCTACGTGAGCGACCATGGCCGCATCCTCGACTTCTACAGGCGCTTCCGCGACGAGTACGGATCGCTTGCGCGCGAGCGTGTGAAGGCGTCCCTGCTGCAGGTGCGCAACAATCCCAAGGCATCCTGCTGGTCGCGCTTCTCCGCGGAGATCCTCTCTGGCCGCGAGGGAGACTCCCAGGTGCACGAGGTCGTGGTCCGCGTCTCCGCGCGCCACGTGCACCTGTCCGCCGATGCGCTTGCCCGGCTCTTCGGGCCGGGCGTCGCGCTTACGAAGCTCAAAGACCTTTTTCAGCCGGGGCAATTCGCGGCGAATGAGATGGTCTCCCTGGTCGGGCCGCACGGGAAAATCGAGAAGGTGCGCATCCTGGGCCCGGTGCGGAGCCTTACCCAGGTGGAGATCTCCGGTACTGACCAGTTCGCGCTGGGCATCCAGGCGCCGGTGAGGGAGTCGGGAAAGATCGAGGGGACGCCGGGCATCACCCTCCGTGGACCCGCCGGGGAGCTTGTCCTCACGCAGGGCGTCATCAGGGCGCTGCGGCATATCCACATGCTCCCGGCGGACGCCGACCGCATCGGCGTGAAAAACGGCGCGCACGTGAGCGTCCGTCTCATGGGTGACCGGGCAACTATCGTGGAAGGGGTTGTCGTCCGCGCAACTCCCACTTCCGCACTGGAGATGCACATCGACACGGACGAGGCGAATGCGGCGGGTGTCCCCGCGGAGTCCACGGGACAGATTCTCACCCCGATGATGGCGGTCTGACCGCCGGAGGTCCTGTCAGTTCGCGGAGGTATCGGGTACCAGCATGTGCCCGATCCCGCTCAGTTCCGCCGGCTCGGGAAACAGGATCTTGTTCTTCGTGAAGTCGANNCTCCAGCCAGTCGTCCACGTCAACGAGCACCCGACCACCGGTAAGGACGAGATCGAAAACGGGAGCCGGAGCGCCCGGAGCGCCGGGATCGGCGTAGGTGGAGCGGTTGACCTGGAACAGAAGGCTGCGATCCGAGGTGATGCTCCCCGGATGGTAGAAGAGCAGGGAGAAGGGAATGGGGATGACGACGTCAGTCTGGAAATCAAGGCCAATGAAGCGCTTCTCCGACTGGGCAGATGTGTGCTGGGTGACCCGCGCGACCAGGTCGAAGGGGAGATTGAGGGCGGACTTGAATTCGGTAAGGATTTCCCGCATCGCCGCGTTGTCGATATCCACCTCGACGCCTGCCTTGATGATCCCCAGGACGTAGGCAAAGAAGGTGTCTTTTACCTCGCCCGGGGAAAGGCTTATTTCCCGGCCGGGACGGCCGGCCACGGAGCTCGGCGCCTGCGCAGAGAGCGGAAATGAAAGCGCGGCCATGGCGAGGAAAATGGGGATGCGACGGAGGCTCACCCGCGGTCCCTGGCCTGCCGCGACCTCCATGCCTGTGTCTCCAGGGAGCCGTCATGGGCGATGCGCAGGACCTCGAAGCGCACGCGGCCTTCCTCGACGGATTGCGCAATACACTTCTGGAAGGACGACAGGGCAGAGCTTCCCTGCTTGACCTCAAGGAGAACGATCTCCATTTCCGCCGCATCGCCGCCGGCATCCCTCATGCCGGAGTATCCGTTGAAAATGACGTAGTCGATCGGATCGCCAAGGAAGCGCGCATCGGCCGGAAGATAACGGAACCCCGGGAGAAGGGGCGCCATCTGTTCGGCGATCTGTCCCTTCAGTGAGCTCCTGCTCTTCTGGACGCTGTCGCGCCGCGCATCGGTGAGATCCCGGGCATGGTCCGCAAGAAGCTGCTCGATCCGTGCGTGACTCCGCCTGCGCTCTGCCAGAAGCAGGATTGTGACGATGGCAAAGGCCAGCACCGCCACCGCCGCGAGCAGGCCCAGGATAAGGACAAGGTCCGTCGCGCCCGTCATGGGGTCATTCAGGGTCGCTCCTGGCGACATTCGCGGT
>PMDT01000092.1 GCA_003154555.1 Spirochaetaceae bacterium | reverse complement strand
CGTAGGCGCCGTCGTGCATGGCCTGCACCGCCGATTCAATGGTGCCGTGCCCCGTGAGGATGATGACGGGCAGCGTCGGGAACTGGGAGGCGACATTCTTCAGCAGATCCTCGCCCGACAGCCGCGGCATCTTCAGGTCCGTGATGAGCAGGTCCACGTCGCCGCGCGTGACGATCTCCTGCGCTTCCTGGCCGTCGGCCGCCGTGAGGACTTCGTAGCCGTCCAGGGCGAGTGCTTCCCGCAGGCCTTCGCGTATGTTCTTCTCGTCGTCTGCAACCAGGATCGTGAGCTTCACTTTGAATCCCCTTTGTAGTCGATGAGGATGGTTTCTTTCTGGGGCACGGGGAACGCAAGGGTCACGGTCGTTCCTTCGCCCACCCGTGACTCCACCGATATGTCGCCGAAATGCTCCTTGATGATCTTGAAGACGATCGTCAGGCCCAGCCCGGTTCCAAACGGCTTTGTTGTGAAGTAGGGCTCGAATATCTTGTCCATGATGTCCTCGGGTATCCCTTCGCCGGTATCGGAGATCTTCACCAGGACGTCATCCGCCTCCCGCCGCGACTCGACGCGGAGCACGCCGCCTCCCGGCATCGCTGCCACGGCGTTCTTGATGAGGTTCAGGAAGGCCTGCTTGATGTAGCGCGCATCGATGCGGAGGAGCGGCACCAGCGGGGAAAGCTCTTTGTCGATCGTCACGCCCGCCTGGTCCATCTCGGGTCGCACGAAATCGATGAGCTCTTCGATGACCCTGTTGATGTCCCCTTCTTCGAGCACGGTGTCCATGGGCTTCACCGCGAAGAGGAAATCCACGACGATCCGGTTGAGCCGGTCAACCTCTTCTCCGATCACTGCAAGGTGCTGCCCGATATCCTTCGCCTCGATGCGGCCCTTGCCGGCGATCTTCTTCTGGATGAGCTGGAGATGGATGCCCATCGAGCCCAACGGGTTCTTGATCTCGTGGGCGACACCGGCGGCCAGGGTCGTGAGGGAGGCCAGACTTTCCGCGCGGCGCAGGCGCGCCTCCTTGGAGCGCTTTTCCGTCACGTCCTCCACGTGCACGACATTGCCCTGGACGCTGCCCCCGCGGACAAGAGGCAGGAGGCTCACCGCGAGAATCCGGTGCGGCGCGCCGTCGATAATGAACTCCCTGTCCGAGACCTTTCCCTGGCTCTGCAGGGTGGCGGCGAAGAAATCGGAAAGGGCACGATCTGAAAAGCAGTCCCAGAGCGGCCGGTCCAAGATGTCGTCCATCGCGAAGGGGCACAGGCGCTCGGCGGACTTGTTGCACAGCATCACCTTGTGATTCCCGTCCGTGACGATGATCCCATCGGTGAGCGACTCCAGCAGCATTCCCAGGAGATCGTTTTCCTCCGACACGCGCACGATCAAGGCGCGGATCTGGCCGGGATCCATTTTGCCGAGCTTTTCGAGGGCCTTCTGGATGAACTTCTTCATCGGCCGGCCTCCCGCGCCCCGGCCCCGCCCACCCGCGCGCCCGTTTCATTCTGGTGGAGGGCAGACCGCATGCGAAAGAAAAGCGCCTCCACGACGGTTGTGGGGTTCATGTTGAATGTCTCCAGCCTCTGATGCGCCTCCCGGGTTGCCTCAGCCCACTGCTCGAGAGTTTCCACGGGCGGGCTGCCGCTCCGCATCAGCGCGTGCATGCGACCGAGCAGCTCCTCCAGGAACGATGAGGCTGTTTCGCGCGACAGCCTGTCTCGACCTGCTTTCCGCTCCGACAGGATCTCCGCCATGTGCTCCACGATATCTTCGACGGCGTCGGCCTTCACGAGGTCGAGAAACGTGGCCGCAAGGGAAGCAAGCTTTTCCGGGTTGATCTCACGCCAGGCGAGGAAGAATGCGCGAAGACTGTCGAAAACGGGCGGATCCTGGCGGAAAATCTTCGAGAGGACTTCCTTCTCCTCGTCGGCAGGACGCTGCGGGAAAGCGTACGGACGCAGACGGGAGAGTATCGTCGGAATAATGGCGGCCTTTCGGGTTGTCAGGAGCATGAGATGCACGGCGGCGGGCGGCTCCTCGAGCAGCTTCAAAAGCGCATTCCGTGCGGAGTCCTGCATGCGGTCGGCATTCTCGACGATCGCCACCTTGAAAGAACCTGCCGCCGTGAGGTGGGCCCACCCGGCAAGCTTCCGCACCTGGGCGACGGTGATGGCATCCCCGCGCGCGTGTGCGGCAACGGGTGTCGCGGCGGTGACGATCTTTTCCAGGATCCCGGCAAGGGCCCGCGCAGGTGGAAGCTCGACGGTCGGCGACAGCTCCGCCAGCACTTCCTCGATGCGCGCTGCCTTTTCGACGAGCGCCTTGATGCGGGGCTCGTCGGCATCGAGGATCGACGGGTCGTATCGTCTCGTGAGCTTGCGCACCGCACGCAGAAAGAGGTAGAGCGACGCGGGCTTGCGGCTGCGCAGAAGCGTGTCGGCGCACGCGGCGATCTCCACGTCGGCGTAGCGCGGGCCCAGGAGCACCGTCTGGGGGTGCGACAGCTCTTTCTGCATCCTGCACGAAGCGCAGTCGCAGGACCATTCGGCGGTTCCGCGCTCGCAGGTCAGAACGCGCGCGGTTTCCAGGGCGGTGGAGAGCTTGCCGGCATACGCAGGGCCGAAAAAGAGTGCCGATCGGGGAAATCGTCCTTTGGGGATCTCCTCCCGCAGCGTCCCCACGACTTCTGTCTGCCCGATGATATTCTCGAACACTAGGCGAGCCTTTCGGCGATGAGCCGCGCAATCGTGATCGCCGGTCTTCCCGCCCCGAGCCCCCGCGCCTGCCTGGCCATTTCTTCAAGGCGCGATGGATTGTCGAAGAGAGTTTCGACGGCCGACACGAACGTATCAGGATCGGCATCCTCTTCTGCCAGCACAACGGCGGCGCCGCGCGACCGGAATATCTCCGCGTTGCGCAGCTGGTCGCCGCGGCTGCTCGTCATCGACAACGGAACCAGGAGCGACGGCTTGCCCAGCGCGGCGAGCTCCGCAAGCGTGTTGGCCCCCGCCCTGCTGATCACGAGGTCTGCTGCCGCCATGACGTCGGGCAGCTCGGCCTTGAAGAAGGCCGCCGGGTGGTATCCCTTGCAGTCGGCCGGCACGTATTCCGCTGCCCCCATCTGGTGGACGATGAAAAAGCGCGCGAGCAACCTGTCGCGGGTTTTCGCAACCAGCCCGTTGATAAAGGAGGACCCGAGGCTGCCGCCAATCACGAAGAGAAGCGGCGTGGCATCATCAGAGCCGAGGAAGCGCCGACCACGCGACCGATCGGAGGAATAGAGGCTGGATCGGACAGGGTTTCCGGTCACCAGGGCCTTGGAGCGAAAGGCCGCAGGCAGATAGTCCACGGTCTGGGGAAAGGAAACGAGGACCTTTTCGCAGAACCTGGCGTTGATCCGTGTCGCGAGTCCCGGGTCGAAATCCGACTCATGGGTCCAGGATGGTATTCCGCACAGCCATGCCGCAACCACCGGCGGCACGCTCACGAATCCGCCCTTGGAGAAGAGAAGCGCCGGCTTCACGCGGCGGAGAGCGACGAACGAGACGGCAATGCCGGCCACGGTCTTGAGGATGTCGATGACGTTCCGCAGGGAGAAATAGCGGCGCAGCTTTCCCGCGGGGATTCCCTTGAACTCGATGCCCGCCTCCATGACGAGGCTCTTCTCCACGCCCCGTGCGGAACCCAGCCACACGACGCGCCGGTCCAGCTGCGCGGCCACCGCGAGGCCGGGGAATACATGACCCGCCGTTCCTCCGCCGGCAAATGCGATCGGGGCGGCCGCTGGAATCGTGTCCGCGGTTGAAAGAGTGCGCGCCATACGATAGTTTCACAGTAGCATGAGATTTGTACCCCTCGCAATCCAGATGCTCCTCGTGTCGGTCTTCGCGCTTTCTGCCGACCCCCTGTCGCGCTATCTCCCGGATTCTTCGCTTGTCTCGCTGCGCGCGGGGGCGGTCTCCAGCGTGAGCCTGCCGTCGGAGGGAATGCTCAGCCTCGCGCCGACTGTCTCTTCGCGCGATGCCCTTGCAGCAGAGATACGGGACCTGCGGCCCACGGTCGGCGTGGAGGTCCTCCAGGTGCTTGCCGGCATCACCGGCCGGACCGACTCAACCCGGGACCTGCTGGCACTCTACAACGCGGCCCACGCGGTGAGCTCGATGAAAGGCATCACGTATTATTCCGTGTCGCGCGGCAGGAACCAGGTCCTGTTCCTCCAGGCCTACGCGATATCCGAGATCTCCCATCCCGTGAAAATTGCGGATCCGGTCTTTACGGGCATTCCCCGGGAAAACGACATGTTTACATTCCAGGAAGACAACAGCTTCGGGAAAAACACCTACCAGGAGCACTTCGCCTTCCGCGACGACCACCTCCTGGTAAAGATGGAGAACCTGTCGACGATCTCATTCATGCTGGTGCCGATCATTCAACCGCACAACCTTGTCACCCAGGTCATCCTCATCCCGGCCGGCAAGGACCTCATATTCTACGGCGTGGCGTACCTGCGCACCGGCATGCCTATCGGCGATCACTCGGGCCGCGAACAGTCGCTCAAAAACCGGCTCGTCGCCATGGCGTCATGGCTGAAATCGCGGCTCCTCGCTGCTCCTTGACGGTCCGGCATTCCGGTTGTAGATTCTTCCTGTCGTGGGGTGGTCACCGGAAAGCGAAAATGCTCGCCGGTGGCCTGAGATAACACCCGTTGAACCTGATCTGGGTAATGCCAGCGCAGGGATGCCGACAGAAATCCCCCACACCAGCGACCATTTCGTGACTCGGGCATTGAACGGCCCGTTTGTCGCTGACACGTCCGTCCAAGGGGGACATCATGAGAAAGAGCGCTCTTCTCCTGGCGATCTGCATCGCCCAGGTTGCCGTGCCCGGCTTTGCGGCGCCGCGGGTTCTCCGCGTGCTCACCCATTCGTCTTTTGCGGCGACGCCGTCCGTGCTCGCGGCCTTCGAGGCGGCAAACGGGGTGACGCTGCAATTCTCCGCGGGAGGCGACGGCGGTGAGACGCTTACAAAGGCGATCCTGTCGAAAGGCAACCCGCTCGCCGACGTCCTCTACGGCGTGGACAACACCTTCCTTGGCCGCGCGCTGGACGCCGACATCCTCGTGCCGTACGCCTCGCCGGCGCTTGCCTCCATACCCGCCGATCTGCAGACCGACCCGTCGCATCGGATGCTTCCCGTCGATTTCGGCTATATCGACCTGAACTACGACAGGAAGTATTTCGCCGACAAGGGACTGGCCGTGCCCCGGACACTGGAGGACCTCGCGGCCCCGGCAATGAAAAGCCTGCTCGTCGTGGAGAATCCGGCGACATCGACGCCAGGGCTTGCATTTCTCATCGCAACGATCGCGCACTTTGGCGACAAGGGCCAGGCAACCTGGCAGTCCTACTGGGCCTCGCTGCGCAGGAACGATGTCCTGGTCGTCAACGGCTGGGAGGATGCGTACTACAACGAGTTCAGCGAGCAGGGCAAAGGCCGTCGGCCGATCGTCGTGAGCTATGCCACGAGCCCCGCCTATGAGCTCAACGCCGCCGCCGATCCGAAGCCCGCGGTGCCTCCGACAGGCAATATCATCCCGGAAGGTGCATCCTTCCGCCAGATCGAGTTCGTGGGCATCCTCAAGGGCGCCCGGGAACCGGACCTCGCCCGGAAATTCGTGGACTTCATGCTCTCTGAAAGCTTCCAGGCCGACATCCCGATGCAGATGTGGGTCTACCCGTCCAACGCGAAAGCCGCGGTGCCTGAGCTGTTCCGGAAGTTCGCCCCTGTTCCCTCCACGCCCGCGGCAATCGACCCCGCGGCGATCGAGGCAAACCGGGATGCGTGGATCAAGGCATGGTCGCAGATCGTGCTCAAGTAAGGGCGGGAATCGGCACGGCAGCAGGCGCCCGCGCGGCCTTCGCGGCCGTGCCCGTCCTGTTCCTTGTCATCTTCCTCATCTATCCACTTGTTCGAATTCTCGCGCTCGGCTTCGGTCCGATCGCGCAGACCGGGCTCGGCGCGATCCGCCAGGCGGCAGTCGACACTGATCTCGGTCGGCTCCTCCTCTCGAGCGCTGGCCAGGCGCTGCTTTCGACGATTCTCACTCTCGCCGCGGGCCTGCCTGTGGCATGGATATTCGCCACGTATCGATTTCCAGGCAAAGAGCTCCTGCGAGCGCTTCTCATGATCCCCTTCGTCCTGCCGACGGTGGTCGTGGGCTCGGGTTTTGCGTCGCTTCTCGGATCGGGAGGGCTGCTGGAAAAACTTGCAGGGTTGCTCACCGGATCGGCCGGCATCCACCTGAGCATCATGCGGACCCTTCCCGCCGTGCTTCTTGCCCACGTGTTCTATAACGTATCCATCGTCGTGCGAATTGTCGGCGGAGCATGGTCGGCGATCGACCCTCGTCTCGGTGAGGCAGCGCGTGTGCTGGGAGCTGGGCGACGGGCTTCATTTTTCCGGGTCACTTTGCGCCTGCTGCTGCCGTCGCTCGCCGCTTCCGCCATGCTGGTGTTCGCTTTCTGTTTTTCCAGCTTCGGGGTGATCCTCATCCTTGGAGGCCCCCGGATATCCACGCTCGAGACCGAGATCTATCGGCAGGCGGTCTACATGTTCAACTTGCCCGCGGCCGCCCTGCTCTCTGTCGTACAGCTCCTGGTGACGGCAGCCGTGATGTTCGGCTATTCACGCTTCCAGGCGCGCTCCAGCACCATCCAGAACCTCAAGCCTCAACGGGTCACGACGCATGCGCCGCGGAAAGCAGCGGAGTGGCTTCTGGTCGCCCTCTGCGGGCTCATTCCCACGATCGGCCTGCTCGTCCCGATGGGATCCCTGATTCTCGGGTCCTTCGGCTATTGGAAAAATCTCTTTGCCACGACCGGGCATTCTCTTTTCTGGATTTCTCCCGGCCTGGCTGCGATCAACTCCCTGGCCTTTGCCACGGAGGCCGCGCTCCTGTCTCTTGCCCTCGGGGTGCCCGCGGCATATCTCCTGGCGCACCGCCCGTCAAGGCACGGCGGTGCCGCCGGCGCCGCCCTGTCGACGCTCGATGTGCTTTTCCTTCTCCCGCTGGGGACATCGGCGGTCTCCCTTGGTTTCGGCTTTATCGTGGGATTCAACTCGCCGCCGCTCAATTTCCGCGGTGCCTGGTTTCTCATTCCTGTCGCGCATGCCCTTGTTGCGCTGCCGCTCGTGATCCGCAGCCTCCTGCCGTCGTTGCGTGCCCTGAATCCGCGTCTCCGCGATGCGGCGTCCGTGCTCGGCGCCTCCCCAGGCAGGGTACGACGCGAGATCGACTTCCCCATCCTGCGCCGCGCTTTCGTTTCCGCCGCTGCATTCGCATTCACGGTATCCCTTGGCGAGTTCGGCGCCACCGCGATCCTGACGCGGCCCGAGCTCGTGACGCTTCCGGTCCTGATCTATACGGCACTCGGGCGACCGGGCGCTTCAAACCAGGGCCAGGCCCTTGCGCTCAGCACGATGCTGACACTTGCATGCGCCGCAGGGCTCCTGGCAATCGAGCGGTTCCGCGCGCCGGGACCGGAGGCTTTCTAATGCCGTTGTTGTCGTTACAGGACGTCCATCGGAGCTTTGGCGTCGCACATGCGCTCGACGGGCTCAGCCTGGACGTCGACGAGGGGCAGATCCTCGCCATACTCGGACCGAGCGGAAGCGGAAAAAGCACGCTCCTGCGCCTGATCGCGGGGCTGGAAAACGCCGATTCCGGACGGATCCTCTTCGACGGCAGGGACATGGCAGGCGTCCCACCGCACACACGCGGCTTCGGCCTGATGTTCCAGGACTACTGCCTCTTTCCTCACCTCGGCGTCCAGCAGAATGTCGAGTTCGGCCTGCGGATGCAGCACATGGGTGCGGACAAGAGGCGCCAGCGCGCCGCGGAAGTGCTGCGCCTCGTGCGGATGGCGGATTTTGCAGGCCGCGACGTGCACACACTATCCGGTGGCGAGCAGCAGCGCGTCGCGCTGGCGCGCAGCCTCGCGCCAGCGCCGCGCCTCCTGATGCTCGATGAGCCGCTGGGCGCACTGGATGCGTCGCTGCGCGTGTCGCTGCTCGCGGAGCTCGGGGACATCCTCCGGGAGGTTGGCGTCACGGTGATCTACGTCACCCACGACCATGCAGAAGCGATGACAATTGCAACGCGCATCGCGCTGGTCGATGCGGGGAAAGTGCTGCAGGCAGGCAGCCCCGACAACCTCATCCGTACGCCGGCCAGTGCGCGGGTCGCTTCATTCCTTCGCCTGGGAGCGCTGGTTCCAGGTCATCTCCGATTCACGGACGGAGCGCCCCGCATTGCGACGCCCATCGGCGTAATCGCTGTTCCCCGCAGGCTGCGCCCCGATGCAAAGGTGGAGGAAAGTGGGGTTCTGCTCGTGCGCGCCGCGGCATGCAGCCTCGAGCCGACACGCGACAAGGTCGAGACGCGGGCGCGGCTCATCTCGCGGCTCGTGCATCCCCAGGGGAGCACATTGCGCATCGGGATCATCGGCAACGCGGGAAATGAATATGCAATGGACGTCAATGTGGCCACGGCAGGAGGGGCTGAAAGCGCGTGGGATCCGGGAAAGGTCCGCCCCGTCTGGATCGATCCGAATCTCTGCGAGGTACTGCCGGCGGAGAACTAGTCTGCGACGATGCGGTTGCGACCCGCCTGCTTTGCCTGGTACATGGCCCGGTCNNATCCAGGACTCCTGGCTTTCTCCCGCAACGTAGCAGGCCACTCCGATGGAGACCGTCACGCGGATGATCTCCTCCGAGCACTGAAATCGTGTTTCCTCGATGTCCTTGCGAAAGCGCTCGCCGATGCCCATTGCCTGTTGCTCGTTTGAATTGGAGAGGATGATGAAGAACTCCTCTCCGCC
>PMDT01000008.1 GCA_003154555.1 Spirochaetaceae bacterium | reverse complement strand
CTGTCTACCAATGGGGACATGCAATGTTGGGCTGATTTGAAGCGCCTTACCTTAGGGGCTGGCATTCAGTAGTGGCTCGGTCGACGGCGTCTTCAGCTGCTTGAGAGCGAGCTGCCTGTAGGAGCCGGCAATTTCAGCAGTGGATAACGTCTTCCAGATCGAAGCAGCGCGCTCTGGATAACCAAGAGCGAATGTCGAGCCCGCAAGGTAGTACAAGTCCCTGAAAAGCTGTGCGTCATTTGCGTATCGCAACAAATCGGGATTCTTTTGAATCTCCGCCATAATGGCGTCAAGGCTTGTATACTGATAGTCGACATCCCGTTCCCCGAGAAACTGCTCCATGGCGCTCATGCGGTAAATTGTTGAGAACAGGAGTTGTGATGCCGACTGTGCGTAGCGCCCCGTACGGTAATAAAAGATCCCGAGCTGGGAATGTGCAGATGAGGAAAAAGTATCGCTGTAGCGATACAGCACGAGCACGCGGTCGATACCCTTGTCGAAAAAATTCTTTTCAATCTGCGTGCGAAGATGCGAATTAGCTGTTTCATTGAACTTCTTGTCATCATTCACAATCGATGTCAGATCGTCTTCCATTTGCTTGTAGAAGCCCTGGCTCTCATAGAGATGCGCAAGTTTGTACAGAATGGCATATTGCATCTCAGGGATATAGAAGGCATTTCTCAGCTTGTATGCTTTTTCGTACTGAAGTAGGGCGAGATATACCTCGCCCTCCTCCACATACATATCTCCAATTGCCGTTTCTGCCTCAGGAAACGTTCCCGCGCCTAATACTGCTTCCTTGTAGAGCTGAAGCGCAAGTCCATATTCCTTACGAGCAGCAGCGGCATTCCCCTGTTCATAAACTAGCCAGTTTTGATTTGGCTTGTTTTGAGCGAATAGAAATGCAGAGCAGGACATCAGGATAACTGTGATTACTGCCCAGCGAGCAGTCCTTGTCAAAGAAGAACCCTCCGCAGAGCAAGGCAAATTTCGTACGAATAATAATACAACATAAGGAGTTGGCTTATGTCGCCTTTGAATGCCTCCAAGTTCAGCCCTCGTTACAAGTCATTGCCCTACCAGCTCAGCGTCAGGACAAGGTCGCTTGTGGTCTCCAGAACGTCAATAACAGAGACTCTATACGCCACCGATTTCTTGTCGGCGGACAGCGTGCCGAGGCTTGTGCTCTGTATTGCTCGCGGCGCCTGGATTGTGAATGAAAGGTCATAGCCGGCAAAAAGGGTTTCGATCATTCGCTTGCTCTGGTCGTTGAGGGGCGTGGGGAGGGCGCGTCCGATTACCTGGGAATAGGTCCTTCTGGAGCCGTCTGTGCCCGGTTTCAGGTCAGCGTCACGAAATGCCGCCACCTGCGACAGCGCTTCCAGGGAGTCGAAAGCCATCTGGGTTTTAATTGTGATGTCTTTTTCATTTTCTGTCCGTTCGAATTTTGTGAGCCTTACCTTTCCGTTTGTCGGCGCAAGCGACCTCTCGAAATCGGATCGGGAGACAGGGAGGGGAATGACCGGTTTGCCGCTTGTCGACAGACCGAGCTGCGCCACGGACTGCGAAACCCTGTAGGAAAGGTCGAGAGTGCCGGATCCATTGTCATGAATCGTGAGCGTGCTGTCGATGCCCACACAAGACGCCAAGGCGAGAACAGCGACGAAGAGTGCAGCTATCTTGTGCATGTTGTTTCCTCAAGCGGTACTATAGCGGAATCGATCTCCCAATGCCAGTGCGCCGGGGAAGCGCACGGCTCGCCCTCCCCCTTTCCGACGCGGTGCCGTCCTATGACGAGGCGACGCGGCGGTTGTACCAGTTCTTTGCTTTGCGCTTGGTGAGCTGCTCGTCGCGATGGGTCCAATAGTACTGGAGCGTACGGGAGTTTTCGCACGAGTGGCAGATCGCCTTCCCTTCACGGAACTCCTTCTGGGGCAGCCATTTCCCGCACCGTTCGCACTTTCTTTCGTTTGCGTGCGGGTCGCGGGAATCGTGAAGGAAGTAGTAGCTGGACCGGATCTTCATCAGATTCCGATGCGATACCTGTCCCGTATTCAGCCAGTGATGGATGGTCGATTGCGTGCGCTGGAACATGCGGGCGAGGTCCGACTTCGTCATGCCCCACGTCGACATCAACCACTTGAGCATCTCCCGGACGGGAGGATCTTCTGGCAACTCTCCTTGCATTGCACGTACCTCGTTACGTTCCTTATCGGCAACGCATGGCTATTTTCTAAAGGGGTGTGCGAAAAATGCCGATATTTTATTCCCACTCGATCGTGGCAGGAGGCTTGCTGGAAATGTCATAGACCACCCTTCCGATTTCGGGGATCCTGTTCGTCAGCAGCGACGATATCTCCAGAAGGTCGGTCATGGCAAAGGGGTAGACGTCTGCGGTAATCGCGTCGAGGGATGCAACGGCGCGCAGGGCGAGCACGTGACCGTAGCGGCGCATGTCCCCGGAGACGCCGACCGAACGAATGGGAAGAAGGACACAGAATGCCTGCCAGATCCTGTCATAGAGATTGCGTGTGCGGAGCTCTTCGATGAAGAGCGCGTCTGCCCGCCTCAGGAGATCGCATTTTTCCTGAGTCACCTCCCCGACGATCCGCACGGCAAGGCCAGGGCCCGGGAATGGATGACGGCCCACGAGCGAGGGCGCGAGGCCCAGCACCCGTCCCAGCGCGCGCACCTCGTCCTTGTAGAGCGAGGAAAGCGGCTCGATGACAAGACCCGCTTCCCTCTTGGCTTCCACGAGCGGTGAACGCACGTTGTGGTGCGTTTTGATGAGATTGGCCTTGTTCCCCACGCCCCTGCCCGATTCGATCAGGTCGGTATAGAGAGTGCCCTGGGCCAGGAACGAATCGGCGATGCCGAGCTTGNNGAAGCATCTATGGCATGCACGTGGCGCGCGTGAAGCGTGTCGAGGCTCTGGAGAACCTCATGCGATTCGTCGAGCCTCATAAGGCCCGTGTCGATGTACATGAGGTGGACCTGCTCCACGGGGAGACTCTTCAAGAGCAGCGCAGCGACGACGCAGGAATCGACGCCACCGGAAATCAGGAGGACGACGGGTCTTTTCCCGACGCGCGTCGCCAGGCTCTGCCGTGCGGTGGCCAGGAACGTCTGCATGTTCCATTCTCGAGCCGCGCCGCAGATGTCGGCGGCGAATGCTTCAAGGATATCCATGCCGTGCTCGCAGTGGCTTGCTTCGGGATGGAATTGCACGCCCCACATTCGGCGGTCCGTGTTCGCAAACGCAGCGGGCAGTCCGTTGTCGGATCGCGCGATCACGCGGAATCCGTCCGGCACGACGGTGAGGGAATCCCCGTGGCTCATCCACGACAGGAAACCCGCCCCGGGGATCCGTGAAAAGAGCTCCGTGCGCTCGTCCAGTCTCACCTGCGCGCGGCCGTACTCTTTGCGACCCAGAGAGGCAACCGTGCCGCCGTGATCCGCCGCGAGCCGGTGCAGGCCGTAGCAGATGCCCAGGATGGGCAGTCCTGCCTGGTAAATGCGCTTATCCACCGCAGGTGCCCCCGGCTCGTAGACCGAGCTGGGCGATCCTGAAAGGATGATGCCCTTGACGCCCGTGAGGTCCAGCGCGTCGAAGCGCGAATCGCCATGGACGATCGTGCTGTAGATCCCCAGCTCGCGGATGCGGCGCCCGATGAGCTGGGTGCTCTGTCCCCCGAAATCGAGTATGAGGATGCTGTCCATCAGCCCGCGAGCTCCCCGCGTATCTTCGCGACAGCCTGAGCGTGCGCATCCGCAATCGCGATGGCCTTCTCCGCCGCGATGCCTCGATAGCGCGCCGGCTCGGAGAAGAATGCGCGGGCATCAAGGCCGCGGGAGTGGACGAGCTGCCGGGAGAGAATGTCCCATACCGCGGCGTCCTCATGCAGCACATCGACGAGACGCGCCCCGGTCTGCTCGGCTTTCAGCGTTGCCCGCCGGACGCGCTCATGCGCATCCTCGTCGCCCGCAAGGGCAACCAGGATGTACGCCGGCTCGGAAAAAATGAGATCTCCCGTGTGCGCGAGGTTTTCCGCCATACGTCTGCGGTCGACGAAGAGGGAATGGATGACGGCGCGCATCCGGTCGGCGGCCGACGCGAATCCCGCGATGAACTCCCCGACGAATCGCGAGGAGGCGGAGTTGGTGAGGTCCCGCTGGTGCTCGGAGATCTGATCCATGAAGAATGTCAGCACCCGTGGACAGAATGCCTTCCAGAGACTCTTCACGTGCTCCGAGTTCCAGGGATTTCGCTTCTGGGGCATCGTGGAGGATCCCACCTGGGTGTCGGTGAACTCTTCCCGNNTTGAGCTCCAGGAGAAGCTGCAGGAGGTATTCGGGCTCGACAAGCTGCGTCGAATGCTCGGAGGCGACAAGGTCGAGCTCTGCCAGCACTTCGCGCTCCAGCTCCTGCGGATCCTTCACCAGAAGGGAGGTGGCATTGTAGGCGCCTACCGCGCCGGCGAGCTTCCCGCGGAGGCCCTCAGCTTTCTCCTGTATCCGTGCAATGCTTTTTCCCAACCGGGCCACGTANNTCCGCCTCGGCGCGCGCCCGCGCGATCAGCTCGTCCTCCAGGTCAAGGAGCAGCGGGAGGATGACCTTTTCCACCGCGTCGCGATAGCGAAGGGCGGCTGCCGTGTCGAGAATGTCAACCGACGTCGCCCCGAGGTGGACATACGGCCTCACCTGCTCGGGCAGATGGCGCTTCAGTACATTTACCAGCGCACGCACATTGTGCTTTGTCTTTTCCTCCTCAGCGTAGACTTCCTCAGTGGTAAGAGAGCTCACCGCGGCATCGAGAGCGCCGCTCCAATCACGGTCGCCGATTTTTCCCGGCAGATGGCGGAGCAGGGTTTTCAACAGGGCAATCTCGACCCGTGCGCAATAGTGCACGGATGCCTCTTCCCCCAGGATCGCGCTCAGTGACGCCCATAATGCGGGGTTTGAAAGAGAGTAACGGTGATCGAGAGGGGAGATGTTGAGGAATATGTTGCGCTTTTCCATGGAGCCTAGGTGGCGCCTTCGGCGCTGCGGTAAAGCTTTTCCGCCTCTTGCACCTTGTCGCCGACCAGTGATTCCAGCTTCAACATCTCCTTTTTCAGATCCCCGATGATCCGGGTGACAGCCTCGGCGGAGAAACGATTGTCTTCCACCACCGATCCTATGCTTTCGATTGCGCCCGTCACATCGCGGTTGGCGCCGAGCTGGTTCTTCACGGAGTTCGAGAGCTCATGAATGAATCCCGCGTGGGCCCCGAGGTCACGGGCGATCGTGTCGAAGATCTTCCCCGCTTCCCGGGAGGATTCCCCTCCCCTCTCGATGACCGTCTCGATCTGACGGACCCACTTGCTCACCTCGGATGCCGTGGAGGCGGATTTCTCCGCGAGCTGCCGGATCTCATCCGCGACAACGGAGAATCCGCTCTGCTCGTCGCCGGCGCGGGATGCCTCAATTGCCGCATTCAGTGCGAGAAGGTTGGTCTGGTCGGCGATGTCGTTGATCCGCGCAAGAGCGGCGACCATCTTGTCCACCACCTCGTNNTGCCGATGGTGGAGGCCGATTTTTCCGTGGACTGCGAAAGCCGCTCCATGGCTCCCTGGAGCTGGGCGGCGACGGTCGTTACCTGCTCGATGCCGGCGGCCTGGTTGCGCGCGCCTTCGTTCACGGTGGTGGAGACATCGCCCAGCTTGTTGATAAGCTG
>PMDT01000413.1 GCA_003154555.1 Spirochaetaceae bacterium | reverse complement strand
CTCATCAACAAGGTCCCGAAGTACGGCAATGACGTGGACTGGGTGGATGCAATCGCGGCCACATGGGTCGACTATTTCGCGGCGCGGATGGCCGAGCATACGAACGCCCGCGGTGGCCCCTACCACACGGGACTTTACACGGTGTCCGCCCACGTCCCCATGGGCCAGAATGTCGGCGCCTCCCTGGACGGACGCCGCGCCCGGGATCCCCTTGCGGATGGCGGCATGTCCGCGATGTACGGCCGCGACCGTCACGGCCCGACGGCCCTCCTGCACTCGGTGTCAAAGGTACGGTCCGTGAACGGCAGCAACGGCACGCTCCTCAACATGAAGTTCCTGCCGGAGTTCTTCAAAACCGAGGAAGGCATCGCCAGGTTTGCGGGTTTCCTCCGGACCTTTGTCCGGCTCAAGATCAACCATGTGCAGTTCAACGTGGTCCGCAGGGAGGACCTGCTCGCGGCGAAGGCCGACCCGGATTCCTGGCGCAGCCTGACCGTCCGTGTGGCCGGCTACACGGCCTACTTCTCGGAGCTCGCCAACGACCTGCAGGACGAGATCATTGCACGCACCAGCTACGGCGATCTCTGATGGAGGGGACGATCATTGATATCCGCCGCTTCACGCTCCATGACGGCCAGGGCATCCGCTCGACCCTCTTCCTGAAAGGCTGCGGCCTGCGCTGCGCGTGGTGCCAGAACCCCGAAGGCATCGACGCTTCCGTCGGCCTCTGGTACCTGGCGACGCAGTGCATCCGCTGTGGCCTGTGCGAGGCGAGCTGCCCGGTCGGCGCGATCGCTCTGCGCGCGGACGGGGATCCCTTCGTCCGGATCGACCGTGAGCTCTGCACGCGCTGCGGAGCCTGCGTGGCCGCTTGCCCGACGACCGCGCTCTCGTTCGACGGAAGCAGGGTCTCCGCAGAGGAGGCCGCCGCGACCCTTCTGCGCGACGTCGAGTTCTACCGGCAGTCGGGCGGAGGGATCACAATTTCCGGAGGCGATCCCCTTGTCCAGCACGAGTTCGCGCTGGAAGTGCTCGGCCTCTGCAAGAGGGAGGGCGTCCATACCGCCATCGAGACCTGTCTCTTTGGAAAATGGGACGTTCTCGACCGGTTTATTCGCCTGACCGACCTCTTCATCATCGATCTCAAGATCGCGGACAGCGCGCTGCACGCCGAATACACGGGCCGGCCGAACGACCTCATCCTCGACAATTACAAAAAGCTCGCCCGGGCGGGTGTTGAGCTCCTCACGAGGGTACCCCTGATCCCGGGCATCACGGCGACGGAGGCGAACGTGGGCGCGATGGCGCGCGTCATTCGGGACAGGAATCCCGGGGGGCGCGTCGAATTGATCAACTTCAACCCTCTGGCAATCAGCAAATACTCCCTCATGAACCGGAGCACGGAGTTCTTCAACGGCATGGCTCCGCTTCCGGAAAGTGAGATCGAAGCGCTCCGCGCTTTGTTCGAGGCCGAAGGTCTCGCGGTCGTCCGGGAGCATCGCCGTCCCGGCGGCGCCGGGAGGTGACATGGTTCATAAAACGTCAACTTTTGTGACGGGAAGAATGCCACCTTCGGTGGCCGCCCTGATCGAGCGCGCGAAGGCCGGGCGGAGCGTGTACATCACGGACCTCCACGCCCTGTTCGGCGCACTTGCGGACGGCGAAAGCGATCGGCTCGCCTGCGTCGTGGAGATGCTCGACGGCACGGGTGTGCGTCGCGACGACCTGCGGGTGCCTCGTCTCGACAACCTGGGCGGCGAGGAGCGTGCATTTGTCGCAGACTACATCTATGCGGAGGTCTACAACCTCATCTCAGCCCTTGGCGGCAGGCGCGTGGCCGTTCATGCCGACCCGGGGCGTGCGGAGCTCATGGCGATGCTCACGCG
This sequence comes from Spirochaetaceae bacterium, assembly GCA_003154555.1. Classification (GTDB taxonomy): domain Bacteria; phylum Spirochaetota; class Spirochaetia; order SZUA-6; family Fen-1364; genus Fen-1364. The sequence continues at coordinate 4,698 of PMDT01000413.1, read as the reverse complement.
GCTGCCCGCGGTCTTCGGCATCGGGCTGCCGCGTTCGGCGCGCTCCGGCTACGGGCGCGCGGTCAACGTCACGGACCGGATGATCGGTGCCTTGTCGCCGGGCGCGCCCGCCTTCTCGTTCGAGCTCGGGCCTCCCGAGCGCGCCCCGGCCGAGCTGAGACCACGGCCTCCCTCCGTGGACCTGATCCACTTTCTCCGCGGGCGGACCGGGCGGCTCGAAGGCAAGGCCTTGATCGGCCTCGACGTGGGCGGCACGGATATCAAGGCGGTCCTCGTCGACGACGGCCGGATCTGCGACTACATGGAGTACGACTGGTACCCCGCGAGTTTTCTCCGATCACGGCAGCTGGTCGACCCCATTTGCCTGATCGTGCGGCTTCTTCTGGCGCGATTGTGGATTCACCGTCTGCCGGAAGCAGACGGCCGCCAAGCGCCCCTTCTCGAGCTCGCGGCGAGAGCCCTCCATACGAGCATGGGAAGTGCTGAGATGACGCGCGCGCTGGCCGACATTGAAGCGTCGGGGTTCGACAAGGGGCTCCGCTTTGACGGGATCGGGCTTTGCTTCCCCGACGTTGTGGTCAGGAACAAGATCGTCGGCGGTGAGGTTTACAAGACCCGAGGCATCCGCAACAACCCGGCAATCGACTACGAAAGCGACTTCGCCGAGCTCACCGATCTTGATGTGCGCCTGCGCGAGTGGGTCGCCTCCGCGGGCGCGGTGCGCATCATCAATGACGGGCCAATGGCCGCCTTCACGGCCGCGGTCGAGATGGCCGCGTCGCCCGACGCCGAAGACGTAGCGAGGGGCGTTTTCGCCCATACGCTCGGGACCGAGCTCGGCACCGGGTGGGTGACCGGGACCGGTGCGATCCCTGACATCCCGCTCGAGGTGTACAACTTCATCATCGATCTTGGCTCCTGGCCGGAGCGTGCCTTCGAGCCCGACGACCTTCGCAGCCTCAATAACTTCAACACTGGCCTGCCCGGCACGCTGCAGAAGTACTGCAGCCAGAGCGGCGTCTTCCGTCTTGCCCTCAAGCGGTTCTCCTCGGAGCGCCCTGACCTCCTCCGCGAGCTCGAAGAAAAGGGCTTCGTCGAGCGGCGTTCGGCGGACGGGACGGAGGGCTGGTACGTGCCCACCGAGCCTGTAGACCAGCGGAAGCCCTTCCTGGAGCACATGATGAATCTGCCCGACCGGGAAAGGGACGATACAAATCGCGAGATCTGGCGCGAGGTCGGGAAGTCTCTCGCGGTGACTTTCCTCGAGACGCGGCGCATCCTTGACCCGGGCACCGACCTGCGCTTCCTCTTCGGGCGCCTCGTCAAGAGCGCCACGTGCTTCGACCTCATGGTGGAGGGCGCCCGGAGCATCGATCCCGGCATCTTGCTCATCGTGGCAGGCACCGGCATGGCCAACACGCCCCTCATGAAGCAGCTGAAAGAGCTTCCGCACGTCACGGTCGCCCAGTTTGCACAAGCAATCGGCGCCGTGTATTTCGCCAACGATTGAGGACATGTGAGGATCATCATAATGAAAGACATGCCGGGGATGGCTTCGGCATGATGGCCAGATGAGACGCGTCAGCATGGCGGGACGACACGGGAGGGAGCAAAAGCGATGGGCAGGATAAGAGTGTACGTAGGCACATACACGGATCCGATTTTGTTCGGGACCGGGGAGATCTTTCAGGGAAAGGGCAGGGGGATCTACTGTTACGACCTGGACCCGTCAACAGGTCAGTTGGCATACGCCGGAACGACGACCGGCGTGACCAACCCCTCCTATCTTGCCTTCGATCCCGCGCAGCGCTTCCTGTACGCGGTCAACGAGCTCAAGACGTTCGAAAACGAGGCTACCGGCACCCTGAGCTCGTTTTCGGTGGATTCCGCCACCGGGGGGCTCGCCTTCATCAACAAGAAGCCGACCGGAGGCACCGATCCCTGCCACGTCACCATATCCCGGGACGGACGCCTTGTATTTGTGGCCAACTTCATGAGCGGCAGCGTGTGCGTCTTCTCCGTGGCCCGGGACGGCAGCCTGGAAAAGGCGAGCGACTTCATCCAGCACGTCGGGTCGAGCGTGGACCCGAGGCGGCAGAATGGCCCGCACGCCCACTCCACTGCGCTCGATTTCACGGGCACCTTTGCCCTGGTGCCGGACCTGGGTCTGGACAAGGTCATGGTCTACCGAATCGACGCAGAGCACGGCAAGCTGAAGCCCGCCGGCCACCCCTGGGCGGCGTCGAAACCCGGAGCGGGACCCCGCCACGTTGTCTTCCACCCTAACGGCAGGTTCGTGTATCTCATCAATGAGCTGGACTGCACGATCGCCGCGTATTCTTTCAACGCGAAAACAGCCGAGATGAAAGAGCTGCAGATCGTTCCCACGCTTCCGGCCGGCTACAGCGGGCAGAACTCCTGCGCCGACCTGCAGATCGCTCCTTCCGGCGCCTGGCTCTACGGCTCCAACCGCGGGCACGACAGCATCGTGATCTACGCGGTCAACGGGCAAACCGGAAAACTCGATTGTGTCGGGCACGAACCCACGCAGGGCAGGAATCCAAGAAGCTTCGGCATTGACCCGACGGGAGCTTTCCTGATCGTGGCCAACCAGAGCTCGAGCAACCTCGTTCCCTTCCGGGTGAACCCGAAGACCGGCGGCCTCCAGGCCACCGGCACCGTCGTCGAGGTGCCAACGCCGGTGTGCGTCAAGATAATCAACCGGTGAGAGCCGCTCTGGAAGCCCTGACTCCTTGAATTCCGAACCGCCCGTACTGACGGAGCGCTTCACGTCGCTGGATCCGGCTATAGTGGCAAGGCAGGGGGGGGGTGATGATGGGTAAGGTAATACGCATCCCAATCGATGCGAGTGATTTCCTGCTCGCGCCTTATGTCTGGAAACACTCGGGCAAGGGATCGACGGCAAGAATCGAAGCCGCCATGCCCGGAGCGTATGTGAGCGCCGTATTCAATAACGCAATGGACATCCGTCTCATCCTGAGCGGAGAAGCCAACAGCGGCTGTCCTGCATCTGCAATGCCAATGATCGACTTTTCAGTAGACTTTGGACCATTTGTCGCGCATCAACTGTCACATGCAGGCCATGAATATGTGCTGCCATTATGTGATGGAGAGGATGCCCCGGCCCTGCATCGAATCGATGTCTATTTTCGCTCCGCAAGGCTTTCGAAGGAACGCTGGGATTCATCGACATACAACCTTCGCATAGCGGGATTCGATGTGAACGACGGCGCCTCCACCATTCCGGCACCCCGACGCCCGAAGACCGCAATCGGCTTTGGGGATTCCATTACGGAAGGCGTCTATTCGGACCATGTGCGCCGGGAAGAAAATGATGCGTACTACACCCGGCTTGAGCACAACAACGCGCGAACCACGTGGTTCCCCCTGGTGTGCTCGGCACTTGGCTGCGAATATGGGCAGCTTGGCAGCGGGGGGCAGGGAATGCTGATCCGGCATCTCCAAATGCCGCCGTTGACCGACACGTGGGACAAATACGGCAAAGATGATTCCCGGCTTGTCGGCGCGAAATTGTTGCCAGAACCTGATTACATCTTCTGCGCAATGGGGACAAACGACGCGGTGGCCGACTCCGGCCCTTCCGGGAAACGGGACCTTGTGGACGCATATCTGGGCTGGCTGGTTTCCGTGCGCAGAGCCTGCCCGGCCTCCCGGGTATTCTGCATCGTGCCACCGCTGGGCCTGCTTGCGGAGGAGGTAGCGCGCGTTGTGTCCATCGCCAATGAAAGAGGCGACAGGAAAGTCCACCTGATCGACACGGCACCCCTGCGGCATTTATTCAAAGTCAACGTCGCGACGCAGGCCGCGTGCGACGGAGTACATCCGCACGGCTATGGCAATGCCCTTCTGGGGGCTTTCATCGCTGCGGAAGCCGAGAAGGCCATCGGCAGAGTGTGAAAGGCGTTGATGCCTGCCTGGCGCATAAGGACGGTCATCTGCCCGCCGTGGTGCGCGAAGCATACCTCCCTGACGCATTCGGTCGGCAGCTATTCGTGCCCTCCGCTTGTGCGCGCGAAAGTTCACCGTTCCATGGACTGCGTGTTCCGCACCATGAGCTTGATGGTCTGAGCCGGATTGTCCGCGGCGAAAGCAAAGGCGTCCGTCACTTTTTCCAGGTCGAAGCGGTGCGATACGAGGGGATGCACATCGATCCCTCCGCTTGCCAGCAAGGAGATGGCGCGCGGGAAGGTATTGCAGTAACGGTTTGTGCCATGAATATCCAGCTCCTTATCGATGATGCTTTCCACCGGATAGGGAAATGCGCTTTGCTCGGGCCAGCCCACGATTGTCACGCTTCCCCCACGGGCGGCCAAGGCGGGAGCAGAGGCGCATGCCGCAGAGGACCCGCTGGCATCAAAGACATAATCCACCCCTCTTCCGCCGGTCAGCTCTGCGATACGTGCGACAGGATCCGTGACTCCCGCATTGATCGTCGCGGTGGCACCGAACGCGGCTCCCAACGCGAGTCTGCTTGGCAGTAAGTCCACGAGGTACACGACGGCAGCACCAAACGCGCGCGCGACCATCATCGTCACCAGACCGATTGGTCCTGCCCCAATGACCGCAACGGCGCTGGCTGCCTTGAGGTTCGCACGGGTGCACGCTTGAACGCCGACGCTGAGAGGTTCGACGAATGCTGCTGACTCATCGTCCACC
>PMDT01000353.1:13725-18932 GCA_003154555.1 Spirochaetaceae bacterium | reverse complement strand
TCCCTCTTCTGCAGAAGACCCAGGACATCTACGGATTCCTTCCGGAGGAGGCAATGCGCGAGATTGCCCATGTCACGGGCATGGCGGCGGCGGAGATCTACGGTGTGGCCACATTCTACGCCCAGTTCCGTTTCACACCCATGGGAAAGCACGTGATGAAGGTCTGTCACGGCACCGCCTGCCACGTCCAGGGAGCCGACTCTCTTGACACGGTCGTGGAGCAGAAACTCGGCGTTGCTCCCGGCAACACCACGAAGGACGGAGAGTTCACCGTGGAGAAGGTCGCATGCCTCGGGTGCTGCTCGCTCGCTCCGGTCGTCATGATCGACGGCGAGGTCTACGGCCGGCTCACCGGCGACAAGCTTGGCAAGATCGTGGCGGCGGTGGGAGGCAAGGCATGAGCGCGCAGCCCGAAGTGGCAGTCGGCATGAGCTCCTGCGGCATCGCCGCGGGCGCGAGGGTCGTTTTCGACACGCTGCAGAAGGACGTGGCGGCCCGCGCCCTCCCCTACGCGGTGGTCGCCACCGGTTGCATCGGCGCCTGCCACGCCGAACCGCTCGTGGAGATTCGCCAGGCCGACGGGACGAAGCTCCTCTACGGCAACGTGGATGAGGCGAAGGCGCACGCGATCGTGGAAGGGCTCCTTGCGGGGACACCGGTCGCCTCGATGCTCATCCCCGCCGACTACCCGTACCTGGCGCGACAGAAGCGCATCGTTCTTGCCAACTGCGGCGTCATCGATCCCGAATCCATCGACCAGTACATTGCCCACGACGGCTACGTGGCGCTGCGGAAGGTGCTCACCGGCATGAGCCCCGACGCGGTCATCGAGCAGCTTCTGGCATCGGGCCTGCGCGGCCGCGGCGGCGCGGGATTCCCCACGGGCATGAAATGGACATTCGCGCGCAAGGCGAAATCCACGACCGGCAAGAAGTACATCATCTGCAACGCGGACGAGGGGGANNACCGCTCGGTCCTCGAGGGGGACCCGCACGCGGTCCTGGAAGGCATGCTGATCGGCGCCTACGCCATCGGGTCCGACGAAGGCTACGTGTACGTGCGCGCCGAGTACCCGCTTGCCATCAAGAGGCTCCAGATCGCGCTGCGCCAGATGGAAGAAAAGAACCTGCTGGGCAACCGGATACTTGGAACCGATTTTTCGTTCATGCTCCACATAAAGGAAGGCGCCGGCGCATTCGTCTGCGGTGAAGAAACGGCGCTCATGGGTTCGATAGAAGGCAAGCGCGGCATGCCGCGCCTGCGCCCCCCGTTTCCCGCGGAGCGCGGTCTGTGGGGTTCTCCCTCCAATATCAACAACGTGGAAACTTTTGCGAATGTGCCCCCGATCATCCGCATGGGCGGGTTGGAGTACGCGAAGATCGGCACGGAGAAGAGCAGGGGAACCAAGGTTTTCGCCCTTGCGGGCAAGATCAAACGCGGCGGCATGATCGAGGTGCCCATGGGCATCAGCCTCCGCGAGGTGATCTTCGACATCGGCGGCGGCATCCTGGGCGACAAGAAGTTCAAGGCTGTCCAGATGGGCGGTCCCTCCGGCGGGTGCGTGCCGGAAAGCCTCGCCGACGTCCTGGTGGACTATGATTCCCTCACGGCAACAGGCGCGATCATGGGATCCGGCGGCATGGTCGTCATGGACGAATCGACCTGCATGGTCGACGTCGCTCGCTACTTCCTCACATTCATCCAGAGCGAATCGTGCGGCAAGTGCACTTTCTGCAGGATCGGCACCAAGCGGATGCTGGAGATCCTCACGCGCATCACGGAAGGCAGGGGAGAAGAGAAGGACATCGCGGAGCTGGAGGAGCTCGCGAGCAAGATCCGGATCAGCTCGCTCTGCGCGCTCGGGCAGACCGCACCCAACCCCGTGCTCACCACTCTGCGCTACTTCCGCTCGGAATACGACGAGCACATCAGGAACAAGCGCTGCCCGGCAAAGAAGTGCAAAGCGCTCATCACCTACAATGTTGTCGCGGAGACATGCACGGGCTGCATGCTCTGCGCACGGGTCTGCCCCACGAAGGCGGCGCACGGCGAAAGGAAGAAGCCTCATCTCATCGACCAGGACACGTGCATCCAGTGCGGTCTCTGCTTCGAGGCCTGCCGCTTCAACGCGATAGAGATCACCACGGGAGCAAAGGCCTTTGCGCACGAGAAGGCCGGCGCCACGGTACTCCGTGGCATTCACGACGGCGCCAGCCGGGGAAAGGAGTGATCATGGACCAGATCGAGATCACCCTGGACGGGAAGAAACTGAGCGTGGCGCCGGGTACCACGATCCTCGAGGCGGCGGAGAGCCAGGGCATCCGCATCCCGACGCTCTGCAATGACAGGAGACTCGAGCCCTACGCGTCGTGCTGGGTCTGCCTGGTGAAGGTCGAGAAGGCAAAGGGCTTTGTCCCGAGCTGCAGCACGAAAGTGACCCCGGGCATGGTCATCACCGCCACCGCCCCTGACGTGGATGCGGCGCGGCGCATGGCGCTGGACCTGCTCCTCTCCAATCACTACGGGGACTGCAAGGCCCCCTGCACGCTCACCTGCCCCTCCAACATCGACGTCCAGGGATATCTCGGCCTGGTGGCGAACGGCAAGGACGCGGAGGCAGTGGAGCTTATTCGCCGCGACAATCCCATGCCGGCAGTCATCGGGCGGATCTGCCCCCGGCCGTGCGAGCAGGAATGCCGCCGCAATCTTGTGGAAGGGCCACTCAACATCAATGGCATCAAGCGCTTCGTCGCAGACGCGGAGGCAGCCGCCGGTGGCATGAAACGGCGGCCCGTTCCCGCGCGCACAGGAAAGAAGGTCGCTGTTGTCGGCGCCGGACCCGCGGGTCTTTCCGCCGCCTGGTACCTCACGGAAAAGGGCGTGGAGGTGACGCTCCTTGAAGGCATGGAGAAGGCCGGCGGCATGCTTCGCTACGGCATCCCCGATTATCGCCTGCCGTCAGCGGTCCTGGACGCGGCGATTGCTGACATGCTGAGCATGGGCGCAACGCTTCGAACGGGTATGCGGCTGGGTAAGGACGTGACCCTGGAGAAGCTGCGCGCGGACAACGACGCCGTGATTCTCGCAATCGGCGCCTGGAAAGGCCGGTCCCTGCGCATCCCCGGCGAAGACCACCCCGCGGTTCTTTCCGGCATCGACTTCCTGCGCGATGTGAACGCGGGCCTGCCCGTGAAGGTCGGGGAGATCGTGGCGATCATCGGTGGAGGCAATACGGCCCTCGATGCGGCGCGCTGTTCCCTGCGGCGCGGGGCCTCAAAGGTCACGATGTACTACCGGCGGACGCGCGAAGAGATGCCCGCATCTGAAGCGGAAATCGAAGAGGCCATGGAGGAAGGGATCGACATCCAGTACCTTGCGGCCCCTGTTTCGATTCTTGCCGAGGGTGGGAGCCTGAAGACCCTCACCCTGCTCCGCATGGCGCTGGGCGAACCGGACGCATCGGGAAGGCGCAGACCCGTGCCCGTGGACGGCTCGGAATACGCCGTTCCCGTCGACACGATCATCTCCGCGGTGGGCCAGTACTCGGACACGAAGCTGCTGTCCGGCATCCCCGGCCTCGTGGATGACAAGGGCAACCTGAACGCGGACACGGACACGGGTCGCACCGAGGTCGGGGGCGTTTTCGCGGCAGGAGACCTCCTCACCGGCACGGACATCGCCATACGCGCGATTGCCGGCGGCAAGCACGCGGCGCGCGCGGCGCTTGCGTACATGGACGGACGGACCTACCAGCGGCCGAAAGAGTTCCTCAGCAAAAAAACGGACTTCAAGGCGCCGACAGCGGAGGACTTCGCCGCCACCCCGCGCGCGCCGCGTGCGCACCCGGCCGTCATGGCCGCGGGGCCGCGCGCCAAGGGATTCATGGAGATCGAATCCACGCTCCCCGCGGCGACTGCCCGGGCTGAAGCGTCACGCTGTCTCGAGTGCGGCTGCCTCGACGTGAAAGAATGCGCACTGAAGTCGCACGCAACGGAATACGATGCAATGGCCACGCGCTATCTTGGTGAGGTGGCGCGCCACCCCATCGACGACTCGCATCCATTCATCAGCAGGGACCCGTCCAAGTGCGTGCTCTGCGGCCGCTGCATCAGGATCTGCCTCGAGGTGCAGGGCATCGGGGTGTTCGGCTACATCTACCGGGGATTCTCCTCGGTGGTCGCCCCGTCATTCGGCGTTCCTTTCGGCGAGGACACAACCTGCATTTCATGCGGCCAGTGCGTCTCCTCCTGCCCCGTGGGCGCCCTCACTGAGAAGCCGCCCGCGAAAAAGAATGTGCCGCTCCTCGAAAAGACAGTAGACGGCACGTGCGCCCGCTGCTCCGTGGGCTGCGGCATCGAGTATCGCTGGCACGGAACGCTCTTCACGCGCGTGACGGAGCGCTACGATGCGCCAAATTTCGGAAAGCTCTGCAAGAAGGGCAGGTTCGGCCACGACTTCCTGAACGATCCCGCGCCGGCGCCCGTCGATCTTGCCGCGGCGCGTGAGTCCGCGCAGAAACTGCTCGCAAAAGCGAAGAATCCCCTCATGAGAATTTCGCCGTCATTGTGCGCAGAAGCGATCGACACGTTCATCGAGGCGGCCGCACGCAGGAGTATCCCGGTGGTCGCTGCGGGGCTGGAAGCGGTGGACCCGGGATGGGCCCAGCTCGCCGCAAAGCCCGCGGGCTGCACGGATGAAGAAAAGGCGCTGATCCTCCTGGTGGGAGACATCGGTGACACGAACAATGTCGCTTTCACGGAAGCGTATCGACGGAAGCGCAAAGGCGCGGCGGAGCTCTGGGTCGTCGGTCATGACGATGAGACCGTGCGCCGGGCCGCCTCCCGTGTTCTTCCGGACCTGAGCGCGGCGATCGCGGAGGCGCTGCGGAGCGGCCTCCCCGTGGAGGTCTGGGTGAATCCCGAGCATGCCGACACCGGCACGCTGAAAGCGCTCACCGAGAACCGTGACACGCCGCGGATCAACCTGTTGTGGAGTACGCGGAACGCCGGCTACCTGGTCGCGCGACAGCGGCCCGCCCGGAAGAAGCCGGACCTCCTGCTGGACATCGGCGTGGAGGAATCGGAGAACGGCACCCGACGCATCGCCTGGGGCATGAAACCGGGCAGGCAGGACCTGTTCATCCCGCTCCAGAAAGAGCTTTGGATCAACGGCAGATCACATCCGACGGCAATGCCCAGCATGACGAG
>PMDT01000353.1:0-13668 GCA_003154555.1 Spirochaetaceae bacterium | reverse complement strand
CGCGTAGTTGGAGGCAACGGTCGTCGCCGACATGGGCGTGGAGGTGACCCTTACCCCGTTGATCTTTCCGTTGAATCCGAAATATCCGTAGGTGGCGTCATATGTCGTGGGGAGCTGCGAACCGACGATGACCGCGGAGGTATTATTCGGGTCTGCTTCGCTCGGTGTCCACGACGGGAGCCTGCTGTTGTTCAGTGTGCCGTTGATATAGAGATTGATATACTTCGGGTTCGCCGTGGCGTCCCACGTCGCAACGATGTAGTACCACTTGTTGGTGTTCAGGTTGATCGTGCTGAGCAGAAGATCATAGCTGCTTCCGCTGCTCCCGGGCTGATCGATGACCCAGGCAATCTGCCCCTGGCCATACCAGAACTGCAGCGACCAGGCCTCATCATTGAAGGTGGGGCTTACACCTTTATGGACAATCCCTCCGGTATCTGTCTGCTGGTTGATGTACACCCACGCTTCGACGGTGCCCGTGTTGCCGAGGGGGGGTACCGTTGTGCTCGGCAGAGTGGATCCCTGCGCGCCGTTGTAGGTCCATTCCACGTTGGGAGGCTGGATGCTGCCGGGTATCGCGCTGCCTGTCGGGGTGATCCCGTTCCCTTCCTGTATGGATGNNCTGTATGGATGAGTAAAGGATTGCAAGATCCCCGGTGCCGGTGTTATCGACCTGGTTCGAGGGAACGGCGAGAGGGAGATTCCCGCCTACAGAGGTGGTGGCTGTCCGGCTGTACACGAACGCGGGAGGGTTGCTTGCCAGCACTTCGCTCACGGCCCCTGTCGGGGTGTAAATCGTCGTGGTCGACCAGGTGCTGAGGCTGACGTTGTCGCTGTCAAGCTGCTGAAGGTAGAAGTCCTTCTGGGCGGTAATATCGACAACCCTTGACTGCATGTAGGTCAGCTTCGTGCCGCTGGTCAGATCCAGTTGATTGGGTCCGAGCTCCGTGTAGGTGACCCGCTGCCGCAGGACGGTCTCCGCCAGCGTATTGAACTGTGACCCGGCAAAAACGGTCTTCAAGGTCTGCGCGTAGCTTCCTCCCGTTGTCGTCAGGGTATCGACGGTTTTCTCGAACGACACGGTGGTGCTGGTGAAGGTACCGCCGGCCGTATTGATTCCCCAATCCTCGGTGTAATAGCGGATGCCGAGAATCGTCTTGCCCTGCGTGCCCTGCCAGAACCAGTAATTCGCGTTCGTGGAGGGTGTCACGTAGTACATCACCACCGAGGAGAAAAGGATGTTTCCAGACGTGGGGGGTGTATGGGGATAGAAAGTCGAACCGATGTCGTAGTCCGCGGGACTGGAAGCAGGATCGGTGACCGGGAAAGAATCAAACCGCGGCAGGTGGGTCGTGAAATCAGTCTGCGCCACGATGGTCTCATTTCTCGTTGTTCCGTCCGTGAACGTGAGAACCTGCTGCACGCGCGCTTTCTGGTCCTGCACCCATGTGCTGCCGCTCAGCTTCACGATGGGATCATCAATCGTCCATATGCCGTCCGGTCCGAGGGAATACGACGGGTTGCCGTCCATCACGTAGTATTCCTCGACATAGTTCTTGCGGATTTCAGTCGAAGGGTACGTCGTGGTTGCCGTGATGTCATAGACGTGGTTCGCCGCGTCCTTTGTCGATATGGTGAAGCTTGTCGTTTCGTCGGGCTCCGGGTAGCCGACGAATGTGGTCGGCGCAAGGCTTGCAAAATGCGCGTCGGTCAACCCGCCGACGGGTACCGTAGCCTTCCCGCCCGCGCCCTGCCCGGCATGAGCAATCGGGAGAAACGGCGTCAAGCCCCTGGCGCCGGCCGGCGTCCCGCCTCGTTCCGCGTAGTACGATGACATAAACACCTTCTGGAAAGATGCCATGTCGGAGCCGGAAACCGTTCCCTGGTTTGTCAGGATGCAGCCGGTAAGGATTGCGGCCACGCCGGCCATGGTTATCAATTTCGCCCTTATTTTCATACTCCACTCCTGGACGCATTGAATATTTGGGCGTCCATTAGACTCTATCACACTCAGTACATATTCTCAGGCCCGAAATTACCTTTTAGAGTTTGAACCCTATCATCACATTGAGATCCGATCGGATCGTATACTGCAGAACGTCGAACCCCGCCTGTGTGGCAGTCAGATAGGCGGCGCTCTCGGCGCCGCTTGGGAACTTATAACTGAAAAGGAGCTCGCCTCGCAGGTACATCCCCTTCGTCAGGGAACAATCAAGGGCAGCACCCATTCTGAACCAGAATTGGTCCAGCGCCTCTTTCTGGGCATCGTTCATCGATGCCCGCAAATCCGCTCCGGATGCATCCAGAAGCAGGATGTTACCTCCTACCTCGACGCCTACGAGCGGACTGAGCGTCAGCACGCCAAATGCGATCGGGTACTTCGCGAAAAGGTCAAGGACCAGGTACCCGCTCGTTCCGGTGTCTCCATCGAACAGCGGCGCGGTCGTTCCGGATTGCGTCCACAGCTCATGGCTGAAAGTAAACTGCGTATAGCCGAAGCTCGCCATGAAGAATCGACCGCTCTCGAACACGAAGGCGCCGAACGGTACGTGGGTAAACAATGTTTCAGAGGACACCGAAAGGGAGGCCAGAGAGACGTTTGTCTCATTCAGCACAAACCCTCCCGAGACTCCCAACCCGAGGTCGAGGCCGAAGGCCCAGGTCGCGGGCACGAAAAGGAGAAGAAACAGCACCCATCGCCTCATAGTGCCTCCCCTTTCAATGTCGACCGTTATGAGCACGATATCAAGGATAGAAAGCCGCGCCGCCGCAGGATCCTTCATCCCCGGGATGCGCGGATGAACATCGTATGGTCGAAATGTCGCAGGGCCCGGACCAGGAAAATCCCCGCGGTGATGCTGCCAAGGATGCCGCCGATGAGGTAGCTCATGCCAAGGAGCCGCGTATCCCCGATGGCCGCGATGCAGATGCTCGCCGCGCAATTCGCCGCAAAAAACACCAGCGTCGCCGCGGCCGCGCGGCCGTAGTGTTCGAGGTAGAACAGGAAGATCATCAGGCTGAGGAACAGCGAGTGGAAAAACGCCGCGCCAAGCGTGATCCGCAGCGCGGGCACGTTGATGCCGGCGCCGAAGAGCGCGGGCCCCATGACGGGCGCGGCCAGGATGAGGGTGACGCTCACGATAAGCTGAAGAAGACCCTGCCCGCGCATCGCCTGGCCGAGGCTGCGGATCATCGCATATTTTCGCTCCTGTATCTTCTGGTATGGCTCGGAGGCAATGCAGCGCAGGAACTCCCGCAGCCGCGGATAAAACGCCGTCTCGGTCTCAATGGTGAAATAGATGAGCCCGGGAATCAGGGTGAGGATAGAGAAGAAGATCGGCACGTCGTAGGGATCGAAGGTGCGCATCCAGCTCCCCGGGACCCGGGCGCCGAAGGCAAACCAGAACACGACCTTGTCCGCCCAGGTCGCCCACGCATAGAGAAGCCCCGCCGTGAAAAGCATGCGGTAGCGGCCGAGATAGGAAAAAAAACCTTTCAGTGAGATGCCCGCCGGACGGAACCGCGCAAGGGTCATGCCGTAGAGAACGAGCACTGTCATGACCTGGCCGATGGCGTAGCCCAGGAGCGCCCCGCCCGTCGACCAGACGCGGCCGAGGAGGAAGGTGCCGAAGAAGGAGACGAGCGATCCGGCGAGGTAGGTGAAAAGGATTCCCGCATAGGATTTCAGGAGGGAGATGAAGGACAGGAGGACCCAGTTGGCGCACGTTGCCGCAAAGAGACACACCGCAGCCGCGGCGAACAGCACCGGATGGGCCACGATCCCCCCGAGCCTCATCGGCATGACGCCGGCCGCGCCGACGAAGGCGGCCAGTGCAACGGTGACCAGGAGGAACGACAGGTGCGCCGAGCCCGCTTCCCTGCTCTTCTCCTCATAGATGAGATCCGAAACCTGGCGCGTGAAGACATAGAGCAATCCGCTGCCCAGCATGAGCGACACGGCATAGCTGTAGACGATGGTGGAGGAGAAAAGCACGGGCGCCTCCAGCAGGGCAAGGCGCGCATAGCGCTGGATGAGGAAAATGCCGAGCACGGAAAGGAGCCACGGGCCGGCCACGATCGCCGTCCCCGCGAGACTCACCCCGATGAACCGCACGATCCCGCCCTGTCGCAGGACCCTCTTCAGCTCGAACCCGATGCCCGCCATTATGCGCCACCGCCGGCAAGAGACCGGTAGATTGCCGCGTAGCGCGCGAACACGCGCGTCTTGTCGTAAAACCGGTCCACCTTGTCCCGGTTGCGCGCCGCGATCGCACGCATCTCGTCGGGGTGAGCATGGACGTAGCCCACGGCCTCCGCGAGCTTGGCCGCGTCCTTGGATGAGGCGAGGAATCGTTCATCGTAGTCAAGGAGCTCGGGCACATTGCCCACGCGCGTGGACACGACGGGGAGGCCCGCGGCGTACGCCTCGAGGATCACCAGGGGCTGCGCCTCGCGCACGCTCGTGAGCAGGAGCACATCGAGAAAGGCGTAGTACTCGCGCACATCGGTCTTGCCGGTAAATGTGAAGCGGCTCGAGAGCTGAAAGCTGTCCACCAGCGCCCTGCAGTCATCGAAGTAAGCGGGGTCTTCATCCGTGGGACCGATGCACCAGAATGCGGCCTCGGGCACAGCGTCCGCAACGACCTTGGCCGTGAGAATGAAGGTCTTGATGTCCTTGATCGGCACCACCCTTCCCACAAGCCCGACGTGGAAGCCCTCCCTCTTCTGCCTCACCACGGCGGAGAACCGGGGGATATCGATGCCGTTGGGAATGACGAATGACGTGTCCTCGTCGGCTCCCATGTCGATCTGCTTGCGCCTGTTCTGCTCGAACAGGGAAATGACAAGGTCCGCGTGCCGGTAGCAGAGCCGACTGATGCCGTTGTAGATCGAAATCCACATGTCGCGTTGATAGCCGCGCACGAATGAGGCGCGCTTGATCTCCATTTCGCGCTCCTTGTGGTAGAGCCCGTGCTCGGTGAGCAGGAATGGCCTTGCGGTGCGGAGCTTTGCCGCAACACCCGCGAGCCCCGCGTAGCCCGTGCTCACCGCGTGGTAGACGTCCGCGCGAGGCATCTCCTCTGCGAGAACCGCGAAGAGCATGTCATGGGATGCCTTCCACGACCAGAAATACTCGGAGAAGGCGTACACGGGATTGTGGGCCGCGTTGGCCGCCACGATCATGTCCCAGGCGCGCGGCGTGCGCACCGCATCGACGGAGGGCACATATCCCGCGGGCATCCGGGCGATGATCTCCGCGAGGTGCGGGTCCGACCGGGAGGCAAGGGCGGCGTGCAGGGAACGCACCTCATCGATGAATGCGGCCGTGCCCCCCCGGGGCTTCCCGCGGGAGGAGCGTTTCTCATTGACGACGATATCGCGGTGGCCCGCGACGTTCGGCGGAAGTGTGTAGCGCATAGTCTGGCCGGCCTTCGGGGAGATGGTGAGCAGGAAGAATCGCACATCGGGAATCGCGCCGATCAGCTCCTGCACCCACGCCGAGACTCCGCCCGTGATGTAGGGATAGGAGCCCTCGAGAAGGAGACAAACCGAGAGGGGCTCAGCCATCGCCGCCGATCCAGAAAGCCACCGCGCGCTGCTCGCTCACCGCAAGGCTGCCCATGGCCGGGGCAAGCCCGCGGCAGCATTCAACGACCCGCACGTACTCCCCGCGCTTGAATGCCACGCGCGCGGCGAGCAGGAGAACGCCGGCATCTGCTCCTGCGTGGACCCGCTGGAGAAGCCGTGAAGCCGCGAGGTGCTGCCGCAGCGCGATCAGGATATCGACAGCAAGGGTAAGCTCGGTGCGGGAGATTTTGCGCCGGTGGAGTGCCGGTCGGAGTGTCCCGTAGGCCGCCCGCAGGTAGAAGCTTCGCACGGACCCCGCTTCGGCATGCAGCTCGGCCAGCTCGTACTGGGCGCGGGCCAGGCTCTCCCGCAGCCGCCGGCCGGCGTTCAGCGCCATGCGCCCTTTCAGCTCCTCGACGCGGGCAAGAGCACGACTCTCCAGGGTATTGATGCCTTCCGCCCCGAAAAGGGCCACCTCCTGCTCCCGGCTGCCGACAAGCTTCGCAAGGACGCGTTTGAGGAGGAGACTCGTGGCGAGGTTCATGTCGGGGCGGCCAAGCACACGCTCGATCTCTTCCAGGTCGAATGGCTCCTCATCGAGCGGTTTTGCCGATGTGCTGGCATGGACGAAATGCTCCGCGGCAAGGTTTCCCGCGCCCACCGCACGGAGCGCGGCCGCCGGCGTACGCGCCATGTACCCGGTGCGCGGGGTGCGGAAGAGCTCGAAGCCGTCCACGCTCACACCTTCTGCATTTCGAGGAGGCGCTCCGCCGCATCCAGAAAATCGTCGGCACTCTGCGCGGCCCCCGCACGGGCGGCGAACCCGAGGATAACCTCGACGTACACGCGCTTCTCCTGCACCTTCCATTCCATGAGGTTGACCTTTTCAAGCAGGGTGAGGGCGAAAAGGGACGCCCCGTCCGCATCGAGGCGCGGGTACAGCATCGCGAGCTGGGCATCGGCCTTGTAATGGAACACCCGCGCCTGGCCGCCCGAGGCTTCCTCGATCAGCCGGGCGGCATCCTTCATAAGCAGGAAAACCTGCTCCCGCCCATGCTCCTCGACCAGGTCCCTGAAATTGGCGATTTCGAGGACGATCACGGCGAGGGTGCCTTTCTCCTGGGCAAGCCGCGCTGTCTCTATCTGGAGCATCGCATACAGCTCGGGAAAGGAGGGCAGTCCCGTCACGGGGTTCATGTCTTCCTGGCGCACCACCGAATCGAATTCCGCCGCGCGCTCAAGTGCGGGTTCCGCGAGAGCGAGGATCACCTGGAGGAGGCGCTCAGAGTAGAGATTGTAGCGGGCGAACGGCATCTCCTCGACATTCAGCACTCCCCATGCCCGCCTGCCGATCACGATGGGCAGGGTGATAATGTTGCGCCCGTTGTCCATGCGGGCGAGCACCTCGTTGCTGAGGACCATTTTCACGCTGAACATGCTTGCGTTGCGCACAACCCAGCCCTCGATGGTGCCTTCATCAGGCAGCAGAGTCGATGTTTCAGCGCGGGGATCCCTGCCAATACCCCCCACGAATGCAAGGCATTTGTCGGCGGGCCGATGCTGCCAGATCGAGCAGCGGGTTGCGCCGATATAGCGCTCCGTCATCTGGAGAATGGCGACGATGGCCTTGGCGAGATTCTGGGAGCTCAGGACCTGGACCTGGGAGTAGAGGGAGGTGATGCTGTCTTCCTGCCGGGAGATCCGCTCCTCCAGCTCCTGGTTCGCCGCCTGGAGGGCCCGCACCTGGCGCTTGAGCAGCCCCGCGCCGCGGGAGATGGACGCCAGCCGCTCCCTTGCCTTGCGATCGCCGCGGGTGAGGGAATCGCGGATGATTCCCAGAAGGTAGACCTCGAGGATGGCGAGTGCCAGCGGCACGGCCCCGAGACGGGCAAGCCCGGCCCAGGAACCGGCAGGGATCGCGAATCCTGTTCCCGCGGCAAGGCTCCGTGCGAGCGGCAGACCAAGGGCCACTTCCACGACCGAGACGCCGAGCGCCAGGAAGCCGTAATACTTGCCCAGGGAAACAGCGATAAACAGAGAGAGGATGACGTAGGGATTGAAAAACCCCGCGAGAAAGCCGGGATCCGCGGGAAAAAACCAGTTCACCGCCGCAGCAGCAAGGGAAAGAAAAGCCGCCGCACAGACATTTCTTGCCACTGTGGTACGTTGTATCACGCCGATGATAGTAGCATAGGGCAGGAGATGATGCCATGAACCACAGTTTTTCCGGTCTTTCACCCTGGAGGGGGCTCGTCCTTGCGGCGGCTCTTCTTTGCTTCGGTGCGAACGCAACCTGGGGCGCCGGTGCGGTCGTCCCTCAACAGCCCGCGCCAAAGGGGCTGGAGCCTGTCTTTCCGGTCGAGAATCCCAACCTGACTTTCGTGGAAGCCGAAGATGCGATATCCACTAATTTCGCCCGCGAGCCCGTCCTGAACTTCGAGGTATCGGGGTTTCGCGCACTGCAGCTCAATCGCAGCTCGGGGCTCGAGGGGATCGGATCCTTCTACGCCGATTACGTCTTCACTCTCCCTTCGTCGGGCACGTGGGAGCTGTGGTACGGCGGCACTCCCCCGGGACCGAAAGACGAGCTGTATCCGTCGTATGCGTCTCCTTTCGCCCTGCGCATCGATGCCGAGCAGCCACGGGAAGTGACACGGGAAAACGTGGCCGTCGCAGGCACCTATGCACCGGCCTTTGCCTGGAATATGGTCGGAGACCTCACCCTTGATGCGGGAAATCACAAGGTACGCTTCGAGATCACCGAGAAGCGCCGCATCGACGGACGGTATTTTTTCTACCTCGATTGTTTCTTCCTCGTGAAGAAGGAGGGGGGCAAGCGGCTTGTCGCTGATCCGGTGCCCGCGGTGTTTCCCGCGAATATGGACGACAGGACGAGCGACGCGCCATTTGCGTCCATCGACGACACGCTCATCAAGGTGCGCGATAATCCGGGCTCACCCCAGCCCCTTGTCGATCTCGCGGCCCTTTATACCCTCCTCGGGGACTATCTGAACGCGCTGAAATACCTCAACCGCGCCGCCGCGCTGCGTCCCGGCGACGCGGACATCGGGCTCCTGACGGCAAGGAACAGGATCTGGAAGGGCGACGTACAGGAAGGGCTCGCGGCCTACCGCGCCGTCCTCGGCCAGAACCCGAAACGGAAGGAGCTGTGGCTCGAGGCAGGCAAGATGGCTGCCTGGAACGGCATCTACGACGCGTCAATCGGGTTCTTCCGCGACGGTCTGGCAGCCTTTCCCAAGGACCTCGATCTCACCGTGAACCTCGGCCTCACCTACCTGTGGGCAGGACGCGCGCAGGAGGCGGAGACCGCCTTCCAGGCCGCGCAAAAGATCGCGGGCTCCGATTCCGGGCGGCTTATCGCGCTGGGCCGCGTCTACCGGGTCAACGGGTATCCTGATCGCGCGCTATTGGCGTACACCGCCGCGGCGAATGCGGCGCCGCAGGACCTCGAACCTCATCTCCTTGTCATCGACACCCTTCGCGTCATGGGCAGGAAGGGCGATGCCGAAGCGGAGCGCAGGCGCGTGCAGGGCATGTTCGTTCCGTCGGACAGGCTCGCGGCATACCTCGACTCGTTCCAGCAGAAGGAAGGGCTCAAGGACCAGGTGCTGGCGGAATACGAGCAGAAGCTGAAGGACAATCCCGACAACCTCGTGCTGCGCCAGGTTCTCGCCGAGGCCTATTTCTGGAACGGCCTCAAGGACAAGGCCGTCGGCGAATACCGCCATATCCTCGCCAACTACGCGTATCACGCCCTGACGGACGCGGAAGGAAAATCCTCTCCCCTCCCGCTTCTCATGGATCGCGCCTACCTGTTCTCCGATTATCTCCAGCGTCTCCCCGGCGCGGCGACGCAGGCGCGGGAAGCGCTGGCAGCGGAAATTGCAAAGCTCACCCAGGCGGACGCCGCGCGCACTGCCGCCCAGGCGTCGCTCGATGCGGCCCGGAAGGCCCAGGCAAAAGCGAAAGAGGGCAAGGAAACCGACGCCGCCACCGCAGCGGCCACCGCGGCTTCCGACAGGCTCCAGGCGGCGGAAAGCGCACTGGCCGCCGAAAAGGACCGCGTGTCGCTCGCGCGGGAGTCATCGGAGGCGCTTGTTGCGCAGGCCGACGAGGTCTTCACCTCCATCGCGGCAGACGTGGAAACAGCACGGGGACTCTCGGAGCAGGACGCGCAGGCGCAGACAGTTTTTGCGCAGTCCACGAAGGCGAACGGGTGGACGTTCGACCGCGAAGGGGAGCTGGCGGAGCTGGCGCGGGACCTGGCAGACAACGATCTCTCGCGTATCGTCTCGGCGAAGATCGCGCTCGCCGACCGACTCACCTCGCAGGCACAGTCCCTGCTGGCGACTGACGCGTCAAGCCGCACCGCGAGCAGCGCCGCCTACACCGCGGCGCAGAGCTTTCTCTGGGCGGGGCAGATCAAGAGCACCCTTCCCATCATCGAACGGCTGGCGGACGACCCGGGCGCCGCGCAACTGCCGGCGTACTTCGGCGAAATTGCAGGCCTCGCCCGCAGTCTTGCCCGTTCACCCGAGCAGGTGCCGCAGCCATCGGCCGACCCGCTCTCCGATGCAAAAGCAACGGCCGCGAAGCTCGCCGCGAGGTCCGGTGAGACTCCGGCACAGCGTGACGCGGTGCAGAAATATCTCATCCAGCTGCACACCGTGTATCGTCACACACTCGTGCGCGCCTTCTACGGCTTCGAGCAGGAGGTCGTGTCGCTGCGCAACGAGCTGGGCGACTACTACCTCGCCGGCGACCCGCCCGCGCTCGATCCTGCAATCGCTCAATTCAAGAGGGTCCTCGCAGTGGATCCCGGTGACCTTGCCGCCACCTTCCGTCTCGGCAAGGTCTATGAATGGAAGCGGGACTGGAAATCCGCCCAGAATGCGTACGACACCGTGTACAAGGCCGATCCTTTTTACGAGAACGTCGCGAGCCTTTACAACCACGTGGCGCGGGAGCATGCCGACGGAATCTCCTCCCTTGCCTCGGCTGTCGCCGACCCCCAGCATGTGCAATGGCATGCAGAGGCCGTGTGGTCCCACTCCTTCGATACCACGCTCGGCATTGTGACGGAGTACCAGACCGATGACATGCGCCTGGAACGGCCGAATGCCACGTCCGGGATTGATTCCTCTGCCTACCAGGTGCAGGATGTCTCGGTGGGCATTCCCATCGACATGTTCACGGCCAACGTGAAGATTACCCCCTGGATCGGCGGCGTGCTGGTCGGCGACGGTCTTTTCCAGAAGACCGGCACATTCAATCCGCCCGGAGACCTCTTCGAATCCGTGTCGGCGGCGGCGCCCTATGCGAAGCTTGATGTCTCGGTGGGCGCATTCAACGCGCTGTATCTCAACTCAACGATCCGCTGGGGCGATCTGCCCGAGACGCTCGATCCGGCGCGCCAGAACCTGCTCTACGATGCCTCGGCCGAAGCGAACCTCACAACCCTCCTCTCTTTTGTCAATGCGTGGCCGCTGCATGATACATCATTTCGCACGTACGGCAGGCTGGATCTCGTGCATGACGGCGCGCTTGCTTACCAGAACATGATGTACACCGCGCTCCAGGAGGTGACGATCACCCTCCTCAAGGGAGGCTCCCCCTACGGGGTCCTGTCTCTCACGGGAAACGTCACGTGGCAGAACAGCGACCACGCCGAGCCCTACCTGTACTACACGCCCATGTCGGTGCTGCTGGCGGGAGCGAGCCTCACCGGTTCCCTTTCGATCAACGCGAAGAACGGGGACACACTCGGGCTGAGTTTCCGCGGGTACGGGGGCAGCTACCAGGACGTGGAGAACGGGGTTGCAGAGAACAGGATCAAGGGTGAGGCGGAAGCGGACATGAGCCTGACCGGCGGGGGCGCGACCTGGAGCCTGACGTTGCTGGGTAACGCAACCTACAACCTTCAGAGCGGGATGGCACAGCCGTGGGACTACTGGTCACTGTTCCTGCGGCTGGGATATTCCCTGAAGCTGCCGACCCTGCTTGCGAACTGACCGGGGAGCACGCCCCCGGAGTCGAGCCTGCCGGGCTATCCCGCGCCGAACAGCTCCTTGTATTCCTGGTAGAGAGGATCCCGGGAGAGCTCTCCCAGGTAGCCCTGCGCCAGAACATCCACGTCCATCCCGGCCAGGCACGTGTGGGGAAGGAGCTTTTCCAGGATATCCGTCTTGTACGGGAGAAGACCCTTGTCGATTGACTTCTCCGCCATGAGGCAGGCAACGGTGACGAGAATCACGCTCGCCTTGTGCGTCGAGGTGATGTTGAGGCTTTCATGCTCCTCCGCCACATCGGCATACATCTCGGGAAAGTTCCATTTCCTGAGAAGCTCCCCGCCTATCTTCCTGTGATTAGTGCCGAACATCTGGTCTTCGATCGTCTCAAGGGGCATCGCGCCCAGCTTCTCGGCTGCCAGCGCCTGCTCGTACCGCACGGGGTCGGCATTATAGAGGACGGGCTGGCCGATGTCATGGAGCAGGCCGGCGATAAACGCTTCCTCCGCTCCGGTTCCTTTCTCGCAGCGCACGGAAATGGCCCGGGAGAGGAACGCGCTCATGATGCTGTGCTGCCAGAATCTTGGATGGAAAAGGCTCTGCTTCATTCGCGGGAACATGCCCGTCGCGGTGACAAGGAGCACGAGGTTGCGGATGTTCTTGAATCCCAGGAGCGTGATTGCCATCTGAAGGCTCGTGATCTCGCGCTGTCGTGCGTAGAGCGCGGAGTTGGCAATGCGCAGTATCTTGGAGGTAAGCCCGATGTCAACCTTGATGATGTTTTCCAGATCCTTGAAGGACACCTCGAGCCCGCCTTCCTTCAGGTTCATCACCTTGGAGGCCACTTCCGGCATGACAGGAAGGTCCTTGATCTTGTCGATGGAGAAGTCGTTCACCAATTCCCCTTGTTTCAATATCGACCCGTTCTGCCTCGCCCGAAAGCGGCAGGTGTGGAAATCAGGATCTGGGGGACCCTGCAGGATTCGCGCGCGGGAACCACGCCTCGATCTCCTGGAGCATGAAGCTCTGCCAGTTCCTCCGGGAATGCGGATCGGTGCGGCGGAGATCCCGCAGCACGTGGCAGGCGGCTTTCATGCCACACCGGCCAAGCACCGCGTCGGTCCAGAGCATTTCGAGCGTTCGGGAGGCGGTTGCTGATTCCGCATCGGAGGTGCAGAAGACGAGACCTTTCTTGCCTTCAAAAAGCGGCTTCCAGCCTTTTTGTGTGAACTCCTCTCCATCGAGGTCGTACGCAACGCCTTGACGGAACACCCTGTCCACCCAGCCTTTGAGGACCGCGGGCGGCTGACCCCACCACTCCGGGTGAAAGATGATCAGGCCATCCGCGGCGGAAAGCTCATTGCAGTGCACCTGGACAAGACCGTCCAGGCTGTAACTGCGGGCAAGCTCGGCCGCTTCCAGGACCGGATCGAAACCTTCCTTGTAGAGGTCATGAAGCGTCACCTCGTGACCGAGGGACTCGAGCTTCTCCCGGGCGCTCGCGGCAAGGGCAAGATTGAAGCTGCCGGGGCGCGGGTTGCAGAGAATCTCGACGATCTTCATCGCAATAATCTTGACTAATTTAGTCAGCATTGTCAACTTATAAGCGAGGGATGAAAGATATGGTATCTCGAGAGGAAGTCCTGGACGTTCTGCGCAACGTGGAGGACCCGGAGCTGGCTTTCAGCATCGTCGACCTGGGGCTTGTCTACAGGATCGACGTGCAGGAAAAGGCGATCGAGGTCGACTTCACCCTCACGTATCCCGGGTGTCCGGCAGAGGACATCATCCGGCGCGACATCATCGAGACAGTGCGCGACGCATTCGGTCTGATCGACGTGAAGGCGACGACAGTGTGGTCTCCGTTATGGGGGCCCGAGCGGATGAGCGAGGAAGCACGTGTCGCCCTCGGCTATCCCATCTGACCATCAGAGAAAGAAAGGAGTGACATGGCATACCAGTTGAAGGTGAGCGGCCTGAAGGCCGCCATAGGTGACAAACCGATCCTGGACGGCATGGATCTCGTGATCCGCGCGGGAGAAATCCACGCGCTCATGGGGCCCAACGGCTC
>PMDT01000174.1 GCA_003154555.1 Spirochaetaceae bacterium | reverse complement strand
GATCTCGGGGTCTTCCTTGAGGATGTCGGTGGCGATGCGGCGCACGAGGGCCGAATCGTCAACGACCATGACACGGATCATTTCGCGACCTCCTTCTTCCTGCGGTAAATGGGCGCCTTGAGGTCGGACGCGTAGGAGAAGCACTTCGTGAAACCGCTCAGGGATTCGGAATGCCCGATGAAGAGGTACCCGTCAGGATGGATCGCGCNNAGATCATCACGTTGCGGCAGAAGATAACGTTTACCTTCTCCCACGGGGGGGGATCGGTGAAAAGATTGTGGACACGGAACTCGACCCGTGCGCGCGCGGCAGGTGACACCTGGAAGGCGCCGTCGCCGAGCGGCACGAAGTAGGTCTTGAGCATGTCGGGCGCTACGAGGCGCAGCGCCCTGTCGCGGTAGATACCCTCCCGCGCCCGGGCAATGACCTGCGTGCTGATGTCGGTGCCGACAATCTCCACCTCTTTGCCGGAGATCTTCGATGCCTGGTCGGCCACCATGCGCAGGGTATACACCTCTTCCCCCGTCGAGCAGCCGGCGCTCCAGATCCGCAGCTTGCCGCCCGCGCGGAAGAGCTCGGGGAGGATGAGCGATGAAAGCGCCGTGAAGTGATTCCCCTCGCGGAAGAAGTAGGTCTCGTTCGTGCTCACCGCGTCGATGAAGTTCGACATTTCATCCCTGGGCGGGTTGCGGGATGTGAGCAGGTCGTAGTACTCCTCGTAGGTGCCGAGCTTCAGCTGCACGAGACGTCTGCGCAGCCGGTTGGCGATGAGGATCTGCTTGCCGTCCCGCATGCGGATGCCGGTCTTTTCGAATATCAGGGCCTGGAAGCGTGCAAATATCTCTTCCGTAAGGAGAGGAGTCGTGACGCTCGTGGGAAGGATGGGCGCGGGTGAGGTCATTTCCTGGCTCCCGTGGAGACGATGGCCTGGAGCGTCTTCACCGACACCTGGCCCGTGATGTTGTCGAATACCACCGAGCGACCCGCCTTTCCGCCGATCTCCTCGAAAACGATCGGGATGCGGCTCTCCTTCAGCGCCTTGCGCGCGGCCACGACGTTCTGATCCCCGATCGAGGCCAGCGTGGAGTTGCCCATGGGAAACATCTGGGCTCCCCCGATGAGCATCGCCTGGAGGGAGCCGTGCCGGGCCCCGCTGCTCGTGATGCGGGCCAGCAGCGCGGGCACGGCGGAATCCGCGTATTTGCCGGTGGCCTCATCGTCGCGGCGCTTCTCAGGGAGCATGATGTGGGCCAGCCCGCTCACGCGTTTCTCCGGATCGCGGAGGATCACGCCGACGCAGGAGCCAAGGATGGTCTTCAGGCTCCGGCCGTCGGTCACGACGTCCATTTCCGCCATCTTGACTGTCACGGTCGTCTCCTCCATATCAGCCCGCCACCCGCGAGGTGTCAGCTTGAGTTTGCGCGCGCACCAGCGCATCCATGAGCTTGCGCAGGGAGTCCGGCTCGAGGAAAAGCACCTGGTGACACACCGCGTTCTCAAGCCCTCCGCCGTAGATGACCGCCTGCGTGAGCAGGATATTGTCACCAGGCTGGTTGAAGCGCGCCAGTACCGAATCGATGACCGGCAGGCACATGTCGATGCTGATCTCAGGCACCTCGGGTGAGAGGTTCAACCGGGAAGCGTCCGCAATCGCGTTGATGAAGCACGAGGCGAGGATATTGCCCATCTCGGAGACGGCGGAGAGGTCGACCTCCGCGGTCCGGGTGGCGGTGCCGCTCGGCCGTCCGTGGAGAACGTCATCCATGAGAAGGAGGTAGGGTTCGGGAATGACCAGGAGCATGCCTGCCGCAAGGTCTCCCTGCACGCCGACGTACATGCCGCCGACCGTGCTCTCCTCCCCGCCCATGATCTCGGCGACGTCTTTTATCGCGACGAGCCGTGACTCGGGGAAGCTCACGCGGATTTCCTGCCCGGTGAGTTGCGTGAGGGACATGGACGCCTGGATTGCTCCCTGATTGTTGACGTCCTCCAGGAGCCTGCCCTTTGCGCCGGTCACGATTTTCGCCAGCTCCTCGATCGGCTGAGACGTCGACGGAGTTTCCGCCGGTGCAGGGGCGGGCACCGCCCGTGCAATGGGAGCGGGGGTCGCGGGAGCTGCCTCTACCCGGGCGACGGGTGTGACAAGGGTCGGGGGCTGCGTCACCGGAGCAGGAACCGGAGCAGCTTCGTGCTTCGCGGCGGGAGCAGGTTGCGGCGGGCTTGCTTTCGGGCCTGCCACCTGCCGCACCGCTTCGACGACGGATGCGCGGCTCTTCACGCCGACTGCGTCGGCGGCATGGTGATTCTGGCTGATGAGGGTTTCCACGTCCACGATGAGCGCGATCTTGCCGTTGCCGAGGATGGAGGCTCCGATCAGCCCTTCCACCTCGCGGTAGTGCCGGCTCAGGCTCTTGATCACCACCTCGCGCGTTCCGTGAATGCCATCAACCTCGAGACCGATCTTTCGGCCCTCGAAATCGACGACCACGACGGGATGCCCGGGTACGGGGCGCGAATCNNGACATCGGCGCGGCCGTCCGCGTTGCCGTTCTGCAGCGCGCTGCCGAGATTCACGAGCGCCAGCACTTCGCTGCGCAGGAGGATGACATTGCGGTTGCCGACGGTGCGCAGGATCGATTCGCTTGCCTTCAGGATCTCGCGGACCGCCGACAGGGGGATCGCGTACGTGCTGCCTCCGACCTCGACGAGCACCGCGGTGATGATGGCCATCGTGAGCGGCAGGGAGATGGTGACCGTGGTTCCCACGCGCGGCGTGGAGCGCACGCGCAGGTTGCCATTCATCTCGTCGACGGCCTTCTTGACGGCATCCATGCCGACGCCGCGCCCCGAAATGTCCGTGACCGCCTGTGCGGTGCTGAAACCGGGCAGGAAGATGAAGTTGAGGATCTGCTCGGCGCTCGCGCGGGGCGCCTCCTCATTGCTGATGAGGCCTTTCTCAAGCGCCTTGCGGAGTATCGCGTCGCGGTCCAGGCCCTTGCCGTCATCGGAAACCTCAATGCAGATGTGGTCGCCCTCCTGGAAGGCGCCCAGGCGTATGGTGCCCGCCGCGGGCTTGCCGTTGGCGATGCGCTCCGCGCTCGTCTCCAGGCCGTGGTCGACAGCGTTGCGCACGAGATGGACAAGGGGCTCGCCGATGCGGTCGATCACCTTCTTGTCGATCTCCGTCTCCTCGCCGAATACGTCGAGGATCACCGCCTTTGCGCTCGCCTTGGCCAGGTCGCGGACGACGCGGCGGAAACGATTGAAGACATTCGCGATCGGGAGCATCCGGGCCTTCATGATGCCGTCCTGGAGCTCCCGCGTGATGGCGGATAGTGCCTCGGTCTTCTCCTCGAGGTCGTAGATGAACTTCGCCTTGCCGTAGTCCTCCTTGAGGAGCTGCGTCATGGCGACGAATCCCGAGTTGTGAATGACGAGCTCGCCGACGAGATTGAGAAGCGTGTCGAGCTTCTGGACGGACACGCGCACGACCTCGTCGGGACGGGAGCCCTGGGAGAACTGCTCGTGCGCCTCGCGCGCGGCGGCGGCAGCAGCCGATGGCAGCTCCGCGGCGGCCTGCTGCGGCTCGGCCTTCGGTGCGGCCGCTCCTGCCGGCATTCCGGCAGCGGGTGTCACCGTGACCTGGTCGATGGAAATCGACGCCGCCAGCGCCGCCGCGTCCTGCGCCGCCGCGATGCTCACCGTGTAGACGAAGGGTTCGGTGGAATCGCGCAGAGAGTCCGGCGAGGGCTCCATGGAAAGGATCGTGCCCATCCTGTCCAGGCGCGCCTTGACGATGCACGACCGCAGATAGGCTTCCCGGTTCTGCCCCTGGATCGTCACGTTGAGCATGCTCGTAAGGGTTGCCGCATTCGACGGAACGACGGAAGTAGCCGCCAAAATGCCGCCTGAAATGCCACCAGGAGTGGCCGCAGGAGCGGCCGCGGGGACAGCCGTTGCCTGCACGGGTGTTGAGACGCTACCAGGAATGCCACCAGGAGTGGCCGCAGAAATGCCACCAGGAGTGGCCGCAGTGGCCGCCGAAATGCCACCAGGANNGAAATGCCACCAGGAGTGGCCGCCGTCGAACACGCGAGCTCGGCGAGCCGTGCGAGAAAGCCATCCAGGTCTACATCGATGGTCTTGCCATCGGTGAATGCGTTGATCATCGTCTTGCTGAGGTCAAGACCCTTGAAAAGCAGCTCATTGAGGGGGCCATCGAAAAGGCGGTTGCCATCACGGACGTCCGACAGCGACGACTCGAGGTCGTGTGCGAGTTTCTGGAGCGTGTCGAAGCCGATGAACCCGGCGGACCCCTTCAGCGTGTGAATGGCGCGGAACATGCTGTTCAGCGGTTCTCGGTCCTCGGGTGCCTTTTCCAGAGCGAGGAGGCACTCCTCCCACTCCCGCAGCTGGTCAACCGCTTCTTCGCTGAAGATCGCCAGGTATTCAGGCTTCACTTCCATTCGAATGTCTCCGTTCTCCCGCTCGAAAGGCGTCAGGTTTCCGAGAGAAGGCCGTCGTCAGCCATCCCCATCTCCTGCAGCGTTTCCTTCTCCTCGACCGCGATGCTGATCTCGATCGGCCCGTACTGTGTAATGAGGCCGAGCACGAGCGCCGGCTTCGGCACGAGGTGGACACTGAGATTCGTGCCCGCCGCGATGGCAGGCGTCGTGATGTTGAGGATCTGATCGCGCCTCTGGTTCAGGAGGGACGCCGCATTTCCGGTGATCATGTTCGCCACCTCGCCGAGGCAGTCAAGGAACATGATCTTCTTCTCCTGCGGCGACTTCCCGTCGAGCATCTTGTCCACCATCCGCTCGGCGAGCTTGCCGTCGAGGCTGTAGACGACCTGCCCGGTGAGAAAACCATAGATACCGACGATGATGGAGACCCCGAAGGACGGCTCCACCTTCTCCTTGTAGGAAAGGTGTCCGCGGCGGACCTCGATGCCCGCGATCTGCGTGACCACGCGCATGGCGGCCTCGACGAACGGATTGACGTGTTTTGCGTTTATTTTGATCATCGTGTTCTCCCGCTCTCGCTTACTGCAGGGCCTTCTCGACCGCGGAGAGAATCCTCTCCTTGGTGAAAGGCTTGACGACGAAATCGCGGACGCCCAGAGCGATCGAATCCAGGAGCATCTTTTCCTGGCCGAGCGCCGTGACCATCACGATCCGCGCGTTCGGATCGGCCGCAAGAATCTCCCGGGCCGCTTCCAGCCCGTCCTTCACCTTCATGGTGATGTCCATCGTGACCAGGTCGGGCTTCAGCTTCATGTACATGGTGACGGCCTCCATCCCATTGGTTGCCTCACCCGCGATCTCGAATCCATTCGGCAACAGCGTGTCCTTCACGATTGTCCTCATGAAGTTCGCGTCATCGACGACCAGGACCTTTTTTGCCATCGGTATTTCTCCTCCCTCGGATGAAAATGTGCATTGATAACTAAGCAATCCCCATGCCAAGGAAGGAGGGCGCCGGAACGCACAAAACGGCCGATCTCGCGGCAAATACGGCACGGAAAGGCCTGTTTGAATGGATAATCTCTATCGTTTTCGGAAACTCACGGCTGGCTGACTGATAACGTTTCATTTTGGAACACTTGTTCCACAACTCTTGGAACGAGTCAGATACGGCTTTCGATACCGTACTTCTTCATTTTTCTCCACAACGTGTTGCGCCCCATGCCCAAAGCGATCGCTGCCCGCGTCTGGTTGCCGCCCGCTTCGCGCAGGGCGCGGAGGATCGTATCCTTCTCCGCATTTTGAAGGGAGCCCGCATCCGCGGCAGCGGGTGCCGCGGCAGGTCGCGCCGGGACATGACCCAGCCCGAGAATGCGCTGAAACTCATCCGCAGAGATTTCCAGGGACGACGTGAGGGTGACCGCCCGCTCGATGACATTCTCAAGCTCGCGGACGTTGCCGGGCCAGTCGTGATGAAGCGCGACCTGCAGCGCATCGGGGGTCAGCGTCTGCGGAGGGCGGCCCAGCTTCCCCGCGTGCACCGTGAGGAAGTGGCGGCAGAGCGCGATGACGTCCTCCGCCCTTTCCCGCAGGGGAGGGATGACAAGGGGGATGACATTCAACCGGTAGAAGAGGTCCTCGCGGAAACGGCCGTCGCGGATCAGGTCGGGGAGGCTGCGATTCGTGGAGGCCAGGATCCTCACGTCGACGCGGCGCACCGCGGCACTTCCCACGCGTCGGATCTCGCCCTCCTGCAACACGCGGAGGAGCTTTCCCTGGAGGAGGAGCGGCATGTCCCCGATCTCGTCGAGCAGCAGCGTCCCGCCGTCGGACTCTTCGAAAAGGCCCTTGTGGTCCGTCGCCGCGCCGGTAAAGGCGCCCTTGGCATACCCGAAGAGCTCGCTCTCCAGCAGCGCCTCGGGAAGCGCCGCGCAGTTGATGGCGGTGAAGTGCCGGGTTGCCCGCGCGCCGCCGTAATGAATTGCCCGCGCGACGAGCTCCTTTCCCGTCCCGCTTTCCCCCTGGATGAGGACGGCGGAATCGGTGGCGGAAACGATGTCGATCAGCTCCAGCACGCGCCGCATCGCCGCGCTC
Organism: Spirochaetaceae bacterium; assembly: GCA_003154555.1. Taxonomy (GTDB): domain Bacteria; phylum Spirochaetota; class Spirochaetia; order SZUA-6; family Fen-1364; genus Fen-1364. Next base: position 6,695 of record PMDT01000174.1, on the reverse strand, counting down.
GTGCCCACGAGGTTCTTCTGCGCGTATCGCTCGCCGACTTCGCGGCGGAGATTGCTCACCTCCGTCCGCAGGGAGCGCCTCTCCGCGGCGCGGTCCACCGTGAGGAGCAGCTTCTGTGTCGCCAGGGGCTTCGTGAGATAGTCGAAGGCACCGGCGCGGACGGCCTCCACGGCCGAGTCGATGCTGCCGTACGCGGTGATGACGAGCACCTCGGGATCGTAGGGCCGCGAGCGGGCGATCCGCAGCACCTCCAGGCCGTCGCCATCCGGCAGCATCAGGTCGGTAAGCACCACGTCGTATTCACGGCCCCGCAGGAGCTGCACCGCGCTGCGCGTGTCCACCGCGTCGTCCACCTGGTGCCCATTGGCGCTGAGCAGGTCCCGCAGCATGCTGCGGATGGTCTCCTCGTCATCCACGACGAGGATCCGGTACGCACGCCCCATGCCCTATCCTTCCCCCGCCTGTTCCCCCAGGAAGCGCGCGATCTCGGTGAGAAACGCGTTTGTCGAAAGCGGCTTCGCGATGAAGCCGTCGCAACCTGCCCGCACGGCGCGCTCGGTGTCCTGTTTCATCGCCTGCGCTGTCAGCGCGATCACGGGGATTGCACGCGTCTCTTCCCGCGCCTTGAGCAGGCGCGTGGCTTCCAGCCCGTCCATGCCCGGAAGCGCCACGTCCATGAGGATCAGGTCCGGGCGCTTCTCCACGGCCAGGGAAATTCCCTCTTCCGCCGAGGCCGCCTGTGCGACGCCATATCCCGCCCTTTCCAGGAGGATGACGACGAGATTCATGATGATCGGATCGTCCTCGACCACAAGGAGCTTCTTCATGGGCCTTGCAAACAGTATGTATCATGGCCGGGAAAAACGCCAGAGCAACCACGTGCTCGTCGATCATGAATCCATGAATCCGGCGCGCATCAAATGCCTGTTGCGGGCCTGCTGATATCGCGACAAAAGTTGTGAGGATACGCGCACGCGGGCATGAAAAAAGCGCCCCGGGCAGGGCGCTTTGGATGCCGTGCGGAATGCGCTATTGGGCCAATGGAATGCTCACCGCGCCGCGGAACATGTGCCGGGGGGTGAAGGCGTCGTCCGTGCCTTCGGCATAGATGAGCTGGAGCGCCGCCTGGCCCGCCGTGATGTACGCGGCCGGCTTCAATGCGATTTCCAGCGTCGTCTTTCCACCGGCCTCCTTCATCGCGGAGGCAGTGATGGTGCTCTGGACGGAAGCATCGTCCCTGTGCGTATGACCCGACCCGGCCTGGGGCTTGAACTGGACCTTTCCATCCGGTGTCACGAAGCCCATGAATATCGTCGAGCCGTCCATCCTCATCGATCCAAGCCCGACCGCGACCCATCCCGTCGTGATCCCGACAACGCCGATGGACAGCGTGTCCGCCGTCCGGTTGAGATAAACCGACAGCTGCCCGAAGTCCTGTGAATAGCTGTATTCAGCCGGATTCACCGCGCCGTCGACGACCGTTTTGTTCGTCGTGACTGCAAGATTCTTTGCCTGGCCGAAGGCTGCGGTGCCTGCAAGGAGCATGAGCCCCACCAGCAGGAAAGAGAAAACATTCAAACGTCTCACGTGAAATACCTCCATGGACAAAGTACTCGCACGGAGGCGCGGCGGCAAATCAGGTAGTGTCAGCGGCCCGATGGCGGAGTGAGTGTCAGCGTAAACCCCGGGTGGATGTTGTCCGGATTCTGCAGATCGTTCAGCTTCTGCGTGTTGGAAAGAAAATCGATCCAGCCCTTCTGCTCGAATGAGCCGGCATTCAACGATGAGAATATCCGCCAGAGGCTGTCCCCCTGCTTCACGACATACGTCACGGTGGGAGCAGCTTCTTGTGCCGGCGCGGACGGCGCGGTGGCGCCGGGCGTCGCGGGAGCCGTCGGCGGGGATGCTGACGTCTGCGCGGGCGTCTGCGACGGCGCGGCGGGCACCGGCGGCCATGCGGTGCTGCGCGCTGCCAGCAGTGCCCCGGCCACGATGACGGCAGCGGATAGCGCGGGTATCCAGGAAAGACGCGGGGCAGGAACGCGCACCCTCTGCCATGGACGGGTGACCGATGGACGCCGCGGCCGCGCCGATGAAGCGGGCTTCGCGCGGGGGGGGTCAGCCTGGCGCGCGCGCTGCCGTGGAGCCTCCGCGCTCCGTCGGGGCCAATCCCCCTGCGCGCGGCGCGTGGGAGTTGGCGGCCGCTGTTCATGCGATGCGCCCGCGCTGAAAGGACTCCTGGTTTCCGACGGGGCGATTCTCCCAGGATCGCGCTTGCTCACGCGGGGGTCGAAAGCGTGCGGCGTGGGAACCGGGGTGGCCGCTAGTGGGGAATCGCCAAGCGTCAAAGAGCCGGAGTCGCGGTGCGCCGGAGCAGAAACGGGCGCGGGTGGCGCTGCACGCCGGGGCGCGCTCTCGCGCCGCGCCGATGACGCAGGCTCGATGGTGAGCGAAGGCGCCGTCGCATGCGCGACGGGGGGCTGTGCTTTCTTTTCCGCGCGCGGCCGCGGAATGGGCACCGTGGTGACGGGCGCGGAGGCGCGCATCTTTTCCAGCGCGGCGTCGGAAAAGTACTTGTCGAGGAAGAACGACGCGGAGTCACGGTCGAACGCCTCGGGCGTGCGCCGGGCCGCCCCCGCGCGCGCCCGTTCCGCGACAAGGGACCTCTGCTCCGCTTTCCGCCAGGCGCGGGCGATCTCACCGTACTCTTCCAGCGTTGCGCCTCCCAGGCGCGTGCGCACCTCGAGGGCCGGGAAGCAGTTCTTCATGATGAGCGCGATGAGCTGCACGTTTTCATTGCTCAGGTCGTCACGCAGGGAGAGGAGGTAGAGGTAGAGAAGCATCCCGGGGTTCAGCGCGTCCTTCAACTTTTCGGAGATCTCCATGCCCTTGCGGACCAGCAGCCTCTTTTCAAGGTACGTGTACTGCGTCAGGTCGTACAGCAGGGAGGCCGGCAAGGGCGGAGAATCCCCGAAGATGGCGCCCACGACGAGCTCGAAGAGCGAAAGGGTCACCGTTCCGCGGACGTAGAGTGAAAGGAAGTGCAGGATCCGGTGCGGGGGAAAGCCCGTGCGGTACAGCACGCACCCGACGAGCATCGCCGCGGTCGGGCCGATCTCGCCGCGCTGCTGGAGATGCTTTTTGATATTCTTCTGGGCGGCGGCGAGCTGGGCAGGCCTGAGCTGGGTCATGATGCCGCGATACAGCGCGTAGGGGTCGGTATGCGCTTCGAACAGCGCATCCAGCAGGGATGCAAGCCGGGTCGTGAGGGTTTCCTCGCGTGCGGATCCAGCGTTGCGGGCCATTATCCTCAATATATCGGCATTTCAGTCCATTCCTTTCGGCGCATTTCTCCACTTCCAAATCACGGGGAATCGGCGCCGGCAGGTCATGTTTTGTCGCCGTCGTTCCGAAAATTTCAAGGAAGGGCAACGAGTGCTGACAAAAATCACCAAATACAAGACCGTGGGGAAGAAACGCTCGACCGCCCGTTCCTACAGAAGGAAGATCCGGGGGGCCCTCCTGTCCCTCGCCCGCAGCGTGATCCTTTGCAACACCCCTGAGCACGTCGATGCCGCCGCCGGCCTCGCCCAGGCGGTGAGCGGCGAAGGCATGAACAATCGCAATTACCTGCTTTTCCTCACGCTCCTGGAAACGAACAATCCCTGCGTCATCGACATGCTCGTGGGGGCCCGCAACCCGTTTCTCCTTTTCTCACCAATCAAGCCGAACTGGTTTCTCCTCAAGGAGACATTTCGGATATTGGCGAAATTCAAGGGAAACGAGCTTTCCCTCACGGCTCTGCTCGCCCTGATGGGAGTCGTGCAGAACACCTACAAGGCCTCGAAAGACGGTTACAAGATCTACCCGCTGCACATCTCGGACATCTACAATATCGGAAAACACCTCGACAAGGATGCCGACCAGCTTGAGCCCCGCAATCGACTGCTCCTGGAGATCCTCTTCGATCTCTATTTCGTCGGCATCGACAGCGAGGAAAGGGCGACGAAACAGATCGGCATCAAGGCGAACGAGATCCGCATGGCCTTTTTCGACCACACGAAAAGATTGATCGATGCCATTCCCGACGTTCTCCTGGTCAAGGATATCGTCCGCACGGCGACGGGCCCGAAGAACTTCCAATGGAAGGCCCGCGAGGTTGTCCCCGACGCCCTTGAAGCACGGGAGGAGCCGGAAACGAAGCTGAGCATTCGCCGGCCGCCTCGAGAGAGTCCCCCGCCACCTCCCACGCGGCGCTCCGTGGCAAAACGGACACCGGCGAAAAAACAGCCGCCGCGTCGGGCCGCTGCAAAAGGCGCAACGGCCAAAAATGCTTCGAAAAGTCGCGCAGCGCAGGCGCCGCGGCGGAAATGATTAACATTTGACAACGGCCGGAGAGTTGCGTAGAATACGGGATACGTCACAGACTTGTGGCACGCATGTGACCCGGAGGCATTGATGCTTCATTTCTCAATGCTGAGATTCTGGAACGAAGAGGAACTGTACAACCTGCAGGTGCAGGCTGTGTCGAAGTTCATGAAGGTGGAAACACCGTACGCCGTGGAGGCGTCGGTGGAGTTCGCGAATTACCTCTCGTCCAAGGGTCTCGACGGCGACAATTACCCGCTCTTTCTCGAAATCCTCAGGGATGAGAATCAGTATGTCGTCGAGGCATTGATCGGCAAGGAGAAGGCGTTCGACCTGTTCACGAAGGTGCAGCCGAACCCGTACATCATCGGTTTCTGTTTCCAGGTCCTGCGGTCGTATTCCCCCGGAGGGGTGCACGACCGGACGCTGGAGATGATATTCGGGATCCTCTACCGCAGCTACCATAGCGCCAAGGAAGGGCATGCGCTGTACCCGCTGGCCATTGAGGACATCAACGCCGTCGGGAAATTCCTGGACAAGAGCCGGGATCAGAACGATCCCCTGAACCGGTTCATCCTCGATATCCTCGCGGATATCGCGGAATACCGCTCGATCAACGATGAGGATCCGGTGGTGGACAAGAACTCCGCCCACGCAACGGCCGTTCGCAACGCCTTCTTCGACAAGAGGCGCGCCATGAACAGCGTGATGCCACCGGAGATACTGGTGCGGAAGAATTACAGTGAAACGCTCGTGAAACCGCGGAGCACGCGGAAGTTCGCAGAAACCACGAAAAAAGCCAGATAGGAGGCGAATCATGGCGCAGTTGGACGAGTTCAACAAGGAGGTGTGGTCAGACCAGTCCATTTTCCGGGTAGAAAACCACATCATCAACAACATCTTTGCCTGCAGGACGACAGACGCGGTGGAAGCAGCCATCACGTACTCGGCATTCCTGCGCAAGAGCGGCCTGACGAACGAGAATTATCCCCTCTTCCTCAAGCTGCTGGAGATGGACAACCATTTCGTGATCGACTCGCTGCTGGGGCGCACTGATCCCTTCCTGTTCCTCACCCCCATCCAGCCGACGAAGCACCTGGTGTCCACCTGTTTCCGGTTGCTCACCAACTGGCACCCCGGCGGGATCTACCCCAAGACGCTCGCAATCGTGCTGGGCGCCCTCCAGGCGTCGTACAGCTACGCCAAGGACGGCTACAGGATCCACAAGGTGTCCATCAATGACGTGAACAACCTTGGCAAGCACCTGAACAAGGAGAAGGGGCAGGACGAGTCGGTGAACCGGGCCATCCTGGACATCCTCGACAGGCTCGCCTCTCTGGAAGGGCAGGGCGACGACGAGATGGAACTGCTCGCCCGACAGTGCAACGTCATCAGGGGAAACTATTTCGACAAGCGCCGCAAGATGGAAGACGCCATTCCGCAGGTGCTTCTGGTAAAGTCGGACTACCTCGTGAAAGAGGTGCTGCCGGCCAACGTGTTCGAAGACTGAGACGCAGGCGAAGGGGGAAAATATGGTCATTCTTGACAGGACGAAGACATATACCGCGACGGACATCGCGGCCATCGAGAACAGGATGCTGAGCGGCATCCTCGCCTGCCGGACGCCGGAAGCGGTGGAATCTGCCATCACCTACGCGCATTTTCTCAACAAGACGGGGCTGACCGGGGAGAACTACCCGCTGTTCATCAAGGTCCTGGAGATCGGGAACCACTGGGTGATCGATGCGCTCATCGGCGCCCGCGACCCGTTCCTGTTCTTCAGCTCCATCCAGCCCAACTACCAGCTGCTGACGGCCTCCTTCAACCTGCTGGCAGAACGCCACCCGGGAGGGCTCTACGCGAAGTCCCTNNTACGGCCTCACGGTGTCGGACCTCAACGCGCTGGGCAAGCACCTCGATGAGGAAGCCGGCCAGGAAGATTCCCTGAACCGCTGCATCCTGGACATCCTCGAGAAGGTCGCGCAGCTTGAAGGCCTGGATGAGAGCAACCGCGACATGGAAGAGGTGGCCATCCACGCGAATGAGATCCGCAACTACTTCTTCGACACCACCAAGCACTTGAACGAGGTCATCCCGCCTGTCCTCCTGGCGCGCATGAGCTACAAGGATTTCGAGATCCNNGCGGCAAAAGAGGCGGCAGCCCCCGCGGCCGCCAAGAAGTCCTCCGAGGGCGGAACGTCGGCCCGCAAGAAGTCGTCCAACTAGTCAGAGATTCAGGTTCGAGCGGCCCGGCACGCCGCAGCAGGCCGCTCGACCGTAATGGGGTGCACGCATGGATTTCCAGAAGCTGAAGGAAGAGGTGAAAG
>PMDT01000366.1 GCA_003154555.1 Spirochaetaceae bacterium | reverse complement strand
CTGAAATGCAGAAGCAGGCGCGGCTCGAATGAGGAAACCATCAGCTTCGTCCGTTGGTGAAACGCGTCGAGCAGCGCGGCGATCGGCGCGCAATCGGCGGGCAGGAGCGTCTCCTCCTTCAGCTCCACGTCGAGGTACGCCTCGGGCGGCATCGCCCGGAGAAACTCCTCCAGGGTGGGGATTGTCTCCCCGGCGCCGAAATCCAGTCGCTTCAGGTCCGCAAGCGTCATGCGCGCAACGTCGCCGCGCTGCCCGGTGACGCGGTCCACGTCCGGATCGTGGATGATGACATACTCTCCATCGGCGGTCTTCTGCACGTCGCACTCCACCCCGTCCGCTCCAACGGCAAGGGCTTCGCGGAACGCGCGCAGGGTGTTCTCCGGATAGCGAGCGCGGTAGCCGCGATGCCCGAGCACCAGCGCCCTCCGCGGCTTCCCTTCCGCGACCTTCAACTTTCTCTCGATCGTCGGCGCCTCAGTTCCCACATGGCTCCCCGGGGGCCGAAAGGTACCCGCTGCCGCTGCAAAGGGTGCACGCACGCCACTGTCGGGCCCCCCATTCCCACACACGGCCAAGGGTGCGGCATTTCNNGTGATAGATTCTCCCCTCGTCGACCCGCACGACGTCGTGGGTGATCTCCTCGCCGCACAGCTCGCAATTCTGCGCGCCCGCCTTGACGCCGAGGACGCTCTTTCTGGACATGACGGACCTCCCGATCGGAAGGTAGCGCCGCAATGTTAAGCTTCTCTTAGGAATGTGTTGATTCCGCGCGCAGGCGCGCGACCGCCCGCGGGCAGGGGCAGGCAGCCCTCTCAGGCGAGCAGCCTGATCCGGGAGAAGACGTACTCCAGCCTGTCCTGCTTGATGACCGTGCGGAAAAAATCGCTGTTGCCCAGCCGCTCGGCAGGAGCCCTGTCCTGGGTGAGCCTGCTCTCCCCCCGGGTGCGGTCGAACCACTGGACGAGCGCGATCTCGCCGCCGGCGATCTCAATGGCGGTCACGCCGCGCTTGCCGATGCCGCAGCCCGAGTTGAAGAGGCAGGGAATCCATATCTGCTCATTGTAGAGGCTGCCGCGCAGTCCTTCCTCCCGCTGGTCCTTTGCCCACAGCCGCGCAAGGTCCCGCCGGTACAGCGCGACGGCAGTCTCGATGGCGACCCGGGCGCGCGGTGACACCGTGGGGTAGTCGCGGCAGAGCTGCTCGATCCTGAAGCGCAGGGTATCGATCTTGGAAAGCGATTCGAAGAGCGGCCGGTGGGTATGACCTATGATGGACACGATCTTGCGGCTGGCTGAAAAGGTATAGACCCGGTGCTCGGTGAGGTACTTCTTTTGGCTCTCGTAGAGCACGGGCGTGTTGGGGATGCGCAGCGTGTTGGCGAATGCGCGGAGGAAGAACTCCGAGACGCCGTTGAAGCGCTCGAAGAAGATCGTGGCCTGGTGACCGTGGAAGAGGAAAAGCTCGTTGCCGCCGAAGGCGAGGCGCATGCCGTTGAGGAGCGTGGAGACGGCCTTGCGTGGCGCGTGCGCCCGCAGGGTCTCGTCGTGATTCCCGACGATCTTGTACAGCGCCGTGCGCCGGCTGAATTCGTCGAAAAGCGCGAAGACCTCTTTCCATTTCGCATGAATGGCGCCGTAGGAGAAGCGCTGCAATTCTTCGATGTCGCCATTGAGCACCAACGCCCAGCCGGTGGCCAGGTAGTGGTCGCGCAGCACCGTCTCCACCAGCCCCGCGTTGTGCCGGAAGTCGTCGCGCGGCCCGCCGTCGCCCAGGTGAAGGTCACTCATGATGAGGATGCGGTCCCGGGGGCCGATGGGAGTCTCTGGCGAGGAATCGTAGAGATGCTGGAGCGTGCCCTCGATGTACCGGCGGTACATCGGGGCGCCGGACCAGTCTGTTTCGGGCGCGGATTGCGCCGGCGTCACGTCTGCACGTTCTCCTGCCGGTGATGCTTGATCACGCGGCCCTCCGCCATGTATATCACATCCTCCCCGATATTCGTAGAGAGGTCCGCCACACGCTCGAGATTCGCGGCGATCTTCAGGAGGGCAAGGTTGTGCGCGATGCGGCCTGCATCGGCGGTCATAGCGGCGCTCAGGCGCTCGAGAATGCCGGTGGCCAGCGCATCCACCTCCGCGTCGGCAAGGCAGACCCGCTGCCCCAGCGCGGAATCCCCGTCGATAAAGGCGCGGATGGCGTCGTCCATCATGCGGGTTGCCCTGTCGAACATCGTGAGCACGGCGTCATCCGGGGCAATGACGGTGCCGTTGATGTGGTCGCGCACTGCCTCTGCGATGTTCACCGCATGGTCGGCAATGCGCTCGAGGTCGTTGACGATGCGCAGGATCATGAGGATGGCGCGCAGGTCGCGCGCCATTGGCTGGTGCCGGGCAATCACGGCCGTACATTCTGCTTCCATGGAGATCTCAGTGTCGTTGGCGCGCGGCTCGTCGTCCTCGATGATCTCGGCGAGCACCGTTGCCTGGCGCGCCACGAGGGCCTGGCGGCTCTTTCCGATCATCCCTTCCACGAACCTGCTGTACCCGACGAGCTTCGCCTTGAGCTCGTCCATCTCCGGTATCGGCATTGCCACTCCTATCCGAACTTCCCCGAGAGGTATTCCTCCGTGCGGGAATCCCTGGGGACGGTGAAGACCGTCTTCGTCGGCCCGAACTCCACGAGCTCGCCAAGGTGGATGAACGCGGTGTAGTCGGAGATGCGCGCCGCCTGCGGGATGTTGTGCGTGACCTGGACGATCGTGACCACGCCCTTGAGGGACACAATGAGCTCCTCGATGGCGGCCGTTGCCTTCGGGTCCAGCGCCGAGGTGGGC
>PMDT01000018.1:227-10021 GCA_003154555.1 Spirochaetaceae bacterium | reverse complement strand
AGGTCGATCTGGTGCGGCGCCTGGTTCGCCAGGACCCCGCCGCCTTCCTCTTTCCACGTGCCGCGCCAGGGGTCGCTGTCGTAGTAGCGCTTGTCGCGCCAGCCCAGCATATGCACGGTGCCGAGCACCGGCCGGCCGATCCTGCCGTCGTCGATCGCCCTTCGCACGCGCTGCACGGGCGCGTACCATCGTCGCTGCGCGATGGAGCCGAGAAGCACCCCCGCCTTCTTTGCCGCGGCGATCATTGCATCACAATCGGCAAGGCTCATGGCGAGCGGCTTTTCCACCAGCGCGTGCGCCCCCGCGCGGATCGCCGCGAGTGCCGCCTCCGCGTGAAAGGGATGCGCATTGCAGACGATAACGAGATCGATCGATTCGTTTCGTACCATCTCTTCGATGTCGCGGTGCGCCGTCACCGCGTACTGCCCGGCAAAATCCTGCCCCTTCTCGTACGTCCTGTTCCAAACGGCAGCAAGCACGGCATCCGCAAGCCCCGCGAGGCCCCGTGCATAGATGTGGGCGACCTTTCCGCACCCGAGGAGCGCGACCCTGACTTTCGATTTCACTGTGCCCACCTCAGAAACTCCTGTTGAATCCCGAGGTCCACCTGCCGTCAACCACGAGACTCTGACCGTTCACGTACGATGCGCGATCCGACGCAAGGAAAAGCACGGCCCCCGCAATCTCGCCGGGCCGGCCGACTTTCCCGATGCCTTGCGCTGCCCCCGTGACAACAGCCACCTTGTCGAAAGATCGCATTCAATCTGGTTATCGTCCAGCCGCGTAGCTGCCGTAGAGGAGCGCCGCGTCATAGAGTGCCGTGATTTTCTCCGGCGGGATGTCGAACTGGATATTGTGCACGGGCGTGAAGACGAAGCCGCCGCCCGGCGAAAGGTCGGCCGTCCGCCGACGCACCTCCTCACCCACTTCATCGACCGTCCCGAAGGGCAGGACATGCTGCGTGTCGCACCCCCCTCCCCAGAAGCTGATCCGGTCGCCGAAGCTCTTTTTCAGCTCGCGCGAATCCATGCCGCGAGCGGAGACCTGCACGGGATTGATCGCATCGATGCCGATCTCGATCAAGTCAGGGATGAGCTCCGCGATAGCGCCGCAGCTGTGCAGGAGTATTTTCGCGTCCGAGTGTTCCTTCAGGAATGCGTAGAACTTCGCCTGGCGCGGCTTGATGAAAGCACGATAGAGCGCCGGTGATATCATGAGACCGGTTTCCGTGCCCAGGTCGTCGGCCACCTTGATCACATCGACGCGCGTGCCCACCGCGGCAAGCGCCCTGGCTGCCAGGCGCAGCGCGTAGTCGAGCATCCTGTCCAGGAGCTCATCGAGAAAGTCCGCGTTGATGAGGAAGTCCATGTAGAACTGGGCATGCCCGCGCAGCCAGGAGGGAAGGCCGAAGAGCGTTTCGCTGAAGCCGTTCAGGACGACGCCGTACGGACTGTTGTCGTGCAACTCCACGGCATCCTGTGCGAGCCCTTCGAACCTGCGGGGATCATCCGGGTCCGGCCACGCAAATCGGTCAAGGTCTTCACGCGTCGCATCGGCCAGGGGATGCGCGTCCATGTCGAAGTAATTGCCGTCCGCGCCGGGCCGGTAGCGGATGCCCCATTCGTCCCGATAGCTGCCGTCGGGATCGCCCTGCCAGCCGCGCGCGGGCTTCAGGAAGAGCTGGCGCGTGTCGATGCTGAATCTCCTGAGCACGGCCTCGTCCACCTGTACCACCTGCTGCATCCTGTCGATGATCGGCGGCTCCACCCGGTCCATGCCCAGGTGCTCTTTCAGCCGACGGTATGCTTTGCGATGGATCGAGGTCGCGGAGTTGCCCATGTCCAGCGGGACCCGGTCGGGTTCCTGGTGGGCAAGGGCCCGCAGCAGCCTTTCGCGTGGCGTCATTCCCTGTCCTTTTCGTGCGATCGTCAGTTGACGGCTTCGCCGAGGGAAGCCCGGATGATGTTTTCCTTTGTCAGGCGCCCGCCGCCGAGCTCTTCGGTGATTCTTCCATCGTACATCACGAGCACCCGGTCGCAGACATGCACGAGCTCGTCCGTCGTGGTCGAATAGAAGAGGATGCCGTTGCCGTCGCGCGCGAGGTCCCGTATGAGATGGAATATCTCGGTCTTCGTGCCGACGTCGACGCCGCGGGTCGGATCGAACATGAGGAAGATGCTCGGATGCGCCGAGAGGAGCTTCGCGATGACGACCTTCTGCTGGTTGCCCCCGCTCAGGGTGCCGACGCGCGCCTCCATGCTTTCCGCCTTGATCTTCAGCACCTGCATGAGGTCGGCCACGACCTTCCGCTCCTTGCGCAGGCTCACAAGGCCGTTGCTGCGGAGGCTCTGGAGGACCGGCAGCGTGATGTTCTCCCGGATCGCCATCGACATGACCAGGCCCTGGTTGCCCTTATCCTCAGGGATCAGGGCAATGCCGCTGCTGATGCTGCTCCGCGGGTTCCTGATCATCGCCCGTGTGCCGCTCACGAGGATATTCCCCTGGGCTTTCATGATGCCGAACAACGACAGGAAAAGGGGTGTCTGCCCCTGGCCCACCAGGCCTCCGACGCCCAGCACTTCACCCCGGTGGAGCTTCAGATTCACATCAGTCATCTTTCCGGTAATGCCGAGACCCTGGGTCTCGAGGATCACCTCGTTGCCGACGTGACTGTCCTTCTTCGGGAAGTAGTTCGTCACCTCCCTGCCGAGCATGAGCGACACCAGCTCGTCGGAGGTCGTCTCCCCCATCGCCCGCACGCCGACGTGGGTGCCATTCCTGAAGACGGTCACCTTGTCGGCGACGTTCTTCACCTCGTTCATCCGGTGGGAGATGAAGATCACGATTTTCTGCTGCTCGGCGAGCTGCCGCATCAGGCGCAGCAGCCATTCCACGCGGTCCTCTGCCAGCCCGGCGGTCGGCTCGTCGAGGACGAGCACCTGCGGCTCGCGGGCGAGCACCTTCACGATCTCCACGACCTGCTGCTCGGACACCGTGAGCCTGCTCACCTCGGTCTTCGGGTCGATCCCCGACACGCCGTAAGAGGCGAGCAGTGCCGCCGTTTTTTCATTCAGGATCCTGCTCGGCATCGTCCCGAATATATTCTGGGGACCTCGCCCGAAAAAGACATTCTCCGCCACGGTGAAAACCGGCACGAGACTCAACTCCTGGAAGACAGTTCCAATGCCTGCCTTGATCGCGCCCAGCGGGGACTTCGTGTGCACGGGCACCCCGTCGAGTGAAATGCTTCCCTTGTCCTGCCGTACGACCCTGCTCAGGATGCGCACCAGCGTGCTTTTCCCCGCGCCGTTTTCTCCCAGAAGCGCATGGATCTCGCCGCGCGTCGCGGCAAAGTCCGCTCCCACGAGAGCTTTGACTTCCCCGTAGGACTTCGTGATGTTTTCCATCAATAGATCGGGCATGTGGTCCGGCTTTCAGGATGATAATGAGAATGGGAGAACGGTATCTTCCCGCGTTTCCGCGGGTCGATACCGTTCAGACGTCGGGCTTACTGGGTGACGACAGCCTCTTTGGCCGTCAGTTGCACCGGGAAATCCTTCGGCAGCACGGGCCAGTCGAAGCCATAGGGCATCTCGCGCCAGGCATTCACGCCCAGGGCGATCTTTTCCAGCGGCGCGCCGGCATTGATGCTCGAGTCGGTGGCGAGGAACAGCGGGTCGATGAGCATGTGCTTCGGCGGGTTGGCGCCTTTGAGGATATCAATCGCGGTCTTGTAGGCAAGGGCGCCCAGACCGGGGATATTGTTGGCGATGATCACGTTGGCCTTGGCGTCGATTGCCGCCAGGATGTCGCCGTTATAGTCGAAGCCGGACATGGGAACCATGGGATGGCCGGCGTCCGTGAGCGCCTTGATCACGGGGCCCGTGTAGCCCTGGGTGAAGACGGCGGCGATCTTCGGCCGGGAGGCCATGATGCTGTTCATGCCCTGCAGGGTGGGTCCCTGCGCGTACTGTCCGTCGAATCCCGCGACGATCTTGATGCCCGGGTACTGCGCGAAGACCGCGCGCGCGCCATCCTCCAGCTGCTTGGAAATCGGCGCTCCGGGGAGGCCGCGGTCAATGACGATGTCGCCCTTGCCGCCGATGGCCTTCGCGATGTACGTCGCCTGGACCTTGGGGACCTTGTCGAAATCCGTTTCGATCTTCCACGCCTGGGCATGGTCGACGACCTGGTCGAAGGAGATGATCACGACGCCCGCCTTGATGGCGCGGTCGATGGCGGGGTTCAGCGCGCTCGGGGACGATGCGTCCACGAGGATGGCCTGGTAGCCCTGCTTCACGAGGCTGTCGATCGAATCTGACTGGGCTTCAGGCGTGTTGTCGCAGTTGATGATGGTGAGAGTGGCCTGGCTCTTGAGCGGCTCCTTGCCGGCAACGGCCTGGGCGACTTTCTCCATTTCCTGCCGCCAGTCATTACCCATGAACGAGTTGCTCAATGCAATCTTGAAGGGAGCCGCCATTGCAAGAGAGGCTCCGCACAGGATCAATATCGCAGTTAGTAGAAGAATTCTCTTCATGTCCTTCCTTCCTCCGTTTGCTGAGTTTGTTGCACTTTGTAGATGTTTCGAACGGAAAGAACGGTTTTCAGATTGCCTCGCCCGGCCTTCTTTTCACCTGAAGGGCTTCGTATAGGTCATCCGTCCACCTCCTTCCTCGTGCTATGCCATGCCCCAGGGAAACTGGTTCAGTATCTCGTTGCCGGTTTCCGTCACGGCGACCATGCGCTCCAGCCGGGCACCCGTGCTGCCGCCGGGCCCCGCATACACACCCGGCTCGAAGCAGAAGACCATGCCGGCCTCCACGAGCGAGGTTTCAAAGGGCACGACCCGGGGATTCTCATTGACCGTGGCGCCGATCTGGTGACCCGAGTAGTGGGTGACCCCGAATCCGTTCTTTGCGAATGCGTCGCGGACCGCGGCATCCACGTCGCAGCAGCGCGCGCCGGGCCGCAGGGCGCCCACGGCCGCCTCGAAGCCGTCCCGCGCGCCCTTGAAGTACCGTTTCTGCTCCGCGGACGGCTCCCGCCCGAAGACGACGACATTGCAGCAGTCCGACCAGTAACCGTCCACCCGCACGCTGATGTCGAGGATTCCGGTGTCCCCTGCGCTGATACGCCGCTGTTGCGGACCGCCGGGATAGCGCACCTCGCACGTGCGAGGCCCCGTGACGAGCTCTCCGACCAGCGGCACCAGGCTGTTCTTCTGCGCTGCCTCCTGGACACGCGTGCCCAGGGCGGCCCATACCTCGAGCTCGGTCGCGGCGGTGAAGTGCTGCGCCGCGTGCACGAGCTCCCTCTGGCCCGCATCCGCGATATGCGCGGCATTGCGCAGCAGGTCGATCTCACGCTTCGTTTTCCGCCGGCGCGCCGCGTCCATGCTCGGCCTGCAGCTCACGACGGCTGCCTTTTTGAACTCCTCCGACAGGAGCCGCACGAGCGCCGCGGGAAGTGTCTCCAGCTCGATGCCGATTTTCGTGCGCGTGCCCGGAGCGACACCTGCGGCTCGCAGGGCATCCCGGACGCAGCCGACAAAGCTCGCCAGGGGATCCACGGCCTTGAAAGTGTCGAATATAGGGTACTGCTTGATCGCGCCGAGCCTGTTCTGCGGTGTGGCAAGACCGCCGTAGCTATCGGCCACGAGAAGGGCACCGCTTTCCTCCCTTGCATTCACGAGCGCCAGGGCGAGAGGGTAGCCCCCGGAAAAGTCGGTCGGCGCGCCCAGCGGCACCGGCACGTCGAATCCGCTCACGTATGCCACGTTTTCGTGGGACGAGAGAAGGGCGAAGTCGAGCCCGGCATCACGGAGATTCGCGCACGCGCGGGAAAGCTCTTCTATTGCCATACCCCACCTCCGCATTGCGGATGAGACCGTTGTATGCCGAGTAACGTATGCCAAGCGGTGGGTAAAGTCAACTGTTAACAATGTCCTGTTAACAATGTCTTGACGACCTCCCCTGCGCGAGTAGAATGGCCAAGCGTCCGTGTAGAGCTCGCATTGTTGTGCGCCAAGGAGAGCAAGATGAAGCTGCAACCAAGAAGCTTCATTCCTTACATCATTCTGATTGCGCTGATCGTCAGTACTTCGGCACTGCAGCCGAATATCGTCAGTCTCGACTGGCTGGGCATCAAGACGAACACAATCCTGCCGCTCGCCCTCGCCACGGCCGGACAGACGCTTGTTCTTTTCACTGGCGGCATCGACCTCTCCATCGGGGGCATCATCAGCGTCACAAACAGCCTCGAGGCGACGCGGATGTCCAACAGCGTGGAAGGCGTCGTGTTGTTCACGCTGGGGATGCTGCTGCTTGGTCTCCTCCTGGGAGCCGTGAACGGCATCATCATCGTGCGCGTCGGCCTCCAGCCCTTCATCGCGACGCTCGTCACGTGGTCCATCTACGGGGGGCTCGCGCTCTGGATTCTGCCCACGGACCGGGGCAATGTGCCCCAGGGCTTCATCGATGTGCTGCTTGCCCACCCCGCGGGCATACCCGTGTCGCTGATGCTCCTGGTGGTGCTGGGGCTGTTCTGGCTGTATCTGAAGAAGACACCGCTGGGTAAATCCATCCTGTCGCTGGGCAGCAATGCGAAGGCCTCCTATCTCAGCGGCATCAACGTGAACAGGGTACGCCTGACCGTCTACGCCCTGTCAGGATTCTTTGCGGCGACTGCCGGGATCTATCGCACGGCGCAGGTCGCCTCCGGGTCGCCGACGGCGGGCAACAACTTCATCCTGCTTTCCGTATCAGCTGCGGTCATTGGCGGCACGAGCCTCGCCGGCGGCAAGGGAAGCATCATCGGCGGCATCATCGGCGTGTGTGTGCTGAAACTCATCGGCGACCTGCTGGTGTTCTCGGGCGTTTCCTCCCACTGGGCGGCGCTCTTCCAGGGTCTGCTCCTCATCTTCATCATCGCGTTTGTCTCGATCACCGAGCAGGTCAAACGCCGGAGGGAGGGCCTCCTATGAAAAGCCTCCCCGCCTTCTATCGTTCCAACAGGGCGATCCTGCTGGCCTATGCCGGCGCGCTTCTGATCTTCATCGTCATCACGATTATCAGCCCGGGCTTCGCCGGACCGCGCCACATCAGGATCCTCCTCATCGATGCGTCTGTCATCGGCCTCATTGCGCTCGGCCAGACCTTCGTCATCATCACCGGCGGCATCGACGTCTCCATACCGTGGACTGTCAGTTGCGCCGCGATCTTTCTCACCCTTTTCACCGGGGGCCACGACGCGCACCTGTGGTACATCGTCCCCCTCCTCCTCCTCGGGACTACCTTCATCGGGCTCCTGAACGGCCTGGGCATTGCGTACCTGGATATCCCGCCCATCATCATGACGCTCGGCATGAACTCCATCCTGCTTGGCGGGATGCTGGGAATCACCGGGGGAAGACCGGGCGGAGAAGCGCCGCCATTCGTGCAGCTTGTCGCGAATGGCAACCTTGGTCCCATTCCATATATCGTGATCATCTGGATCGTGCTGATAATTATTTCAACCGTGGTCCTGCGAAAAACCGCGTTCGGCAGGCAACTCTATTTCCTCGGCAGCAGCGAATCGGTGGCGCTTTTTTCCGGGGTCAATGTGCGTTTCACGAAGATGCTCGTCTACTGCCTGAGCGGTTTCACCGCAGGTCTCGGCGGCATCCTGCTTGCCGGCAGGATCGGGCAAAGCTACCTCGGCATGGGGGATCCCTACCTCTTCCAATCGGTGATCGTCGTGATCATTGGCGGTGCTTCTGTCCTTGGCGGAAGCGGCCAGTATATCGGCACGGTGGCGGGCGCCTTCATCCTCACGATCATCAACGGGCTGCTGCCTGTCTTCAACATCCCCTCCTCGGCGCAGCAGATCGTCTACGGGTTCGTGCTTTTCTTCGCGGTGCTGCTGACAAGCGTTTTCTGAACCGGCCACGGTAGCCCGTGGCATTTGGGCGGCCACGGTAGCCCGTGGCCGGCGCCCCGGCGGGCCGTCAGGAGGTCGGAGAGCCCCTTTTTGCAAGCACCTCCTGCAGCACACCCATCCTGCGCGCGCCGTCCTCCGCGTCTTCTGCCATGACATAGATGCTCAAGCCCTTGTTCGGCAAGGTGTCGCAGATCAGCTCCAGCTCCCGCTCGAAAAGCCCCATTCCCACGGCGCCTTGCGTGAAATTGATGAGGAGGCATTTCCCGTGCTCGAGGGTTTTCTTGAACGCGGGCATGAGCTCCCGGATTGATGGCCCGATGGCTTCGGGCTCGCGATTTATTTCCAGTATGGACATTTTTTCCATCGCGAGCAGCTGGTCGAGAACGAAAAGCGAAACGGGATGCAGATGATAAAAGATCGAAGGGAATCCGCGTGCAATTGTCGCGTGATTGTGTGCCACGAAGGTCGTATAGATGTCCGGTGACAGGAAGGCCATGGCGTCGTCCTGCACGTACTGGCAGACCTGGGGAGTCCAGACCCCGTAGCCATTCACCGTTGAGCCGCCGAATCCCGCGGTGGCCGTGATCTCGTTCTGCATGTGCGCGACCTCGAGAAACGCCCTGCTGTACGACGCGCACATCGCCTGGATCCTTTCGGGGTTGTCATAGCATTCGAGCGGCAGACGCGTCTGGCCCAGCGCCGCCGCCATCATGTCCACGGGGCCGCGCAGGTGGGACGAGCTGGACAGGGGATAGGCGCCGCCGATCTTTTTCACGAGCGCCTTCTGCAGCTCGAGCAGCTTTGCGAGCCACGTGTTGCCGCTGAGATCGGGGTCCTCGCGGAAGTCACTCCACGAGTCGATGCACGGCTTGGCGTAGAAGGTGTTTTCACTCGAGTAGATCGGGCAGCCGATGATGGCTTCCATCCATGGGATGTAGACGTACGGGACGACCGGCCAATACAGATCCCCGCCGATCTGCTCGTTCATGGAGAGGAGGCGCTCGACGTCGCGCAGGAAGCGCTCCGTCTCGATCTGCTCGGGTCTCACCTCCCCCTTCTCGGGTATCGTCGCATTGGTTTCCCGGTACATCTTGCGGTACTCACGATCCCAGATGTGGACCCCGATGAGCGGTCGGGCCATTTCCTGTCTGGCGATAAAAGCCTCGTGCATCGTGATGCGCTTTGCCTGACCGGGCAGCATCACACCCTCCGCGCCGGGCGCTGTATCACTTCGAATATCGTGCCACCGTATCGCCGGGTGTCCAGGTGCGCGAAGCCCCCTGCTTTCGTGCGCCCGCTCTGAAGGACCGGTATGTTGTTCCGTTCCGCCCTGCGAAGAACCTCCGCCATGTCTTTCACGTCGAAACCAATATGGTGGAGACCCTCGCCATGCTCGTTGAGAAAATCCTCGTAAATGCTCGGGGATCGAATGGGTGAGCTGAGCTCCAGCTCGAAAGCGCCCAGCCGCGCGAATGCCATCTCCCAGTAACCGTGCGAAGGCGCGCCATGATAAGTGAGCTCTTCGTACTCGATGTGCGGGAACACGAAGGGACCCAGGCCGAGGATGTCACTGTAGTATGAGGCCGTCTCCCGGAGGTTCCGCACGACGATGCAGATCTGGTCGGCCTCCGGCAGGCCGAGCAGGTTCTTGATCTCAGCCGGGACGATTCCGTCTGCTCCACTCATCTTGTTCCCTCCCTCGCACCGAAACAGCATCCGATTTGGAGCCTATAGCGGCAGGATCATTCGCGCAAGCATGCAGGTGCGCGCCGGGGTCATGCTCATACCGCGGGCTCCTGCTGGGTGAGGCAGTGCAGCGTGCCCAGCCCCCAGACGAGATCGACCGCGTGGATGCCGACCACCGTACGATCGGGAAA
>PMDT01000018.1:0-162 GCA_003154555.1 Spirochaetaceae bacterium | reverse complement strand
CTGGTTTCGAGCCGTCATCCAGCCGGAAACCTTCCAGCCGCTCGCGGTTCTCTTCGAGCGGCCGATAGTTTGCATCGTCGGAGTCGCGCTCGCGGCACAGGACGATCGTGGCCGGCCCCACGAACCTGCAGAGGTCATCCACGTGGCCGTGCGTGTCGTCAC
>PMDT01000409.1 GCA_003154555.1 Spirochaetaceae bacterium | reverse complement strand
CGAGGCGGAGGTTGGCCTTGATGAGGCGGTCCTTGGCTTCCTTCATGGTGATGCGGCCGCGCTCGATCTCGTCCGCCATGCCGAGGATGTCTTCAATCTTGTTCTCGAAGACCGTCTCGTAGCGCTGGAGTTTCTTTTCGCCGGACTGATGGAGGCGCAGGAGCTCCCGCGCGCGGTCCAGGCCCATGCCCACCGTTTTTTCGATATGCTCGCGCTCCGCCGGGGAGGCAATCTTCCGCACGAGACCCTTCATTTCGCGGGGCGAGGCGATGTGCAGGCGCTTCTCCACCCGGCCGATCTCTTTCTCGATGGAACGGATCCTGCGGGCCACTGCAATGAGACGTTCCGCGATGGAGGAGATGTCCTCGGGTCGGAGCTCCACCTTCTTCAGGGAATCCGTCACGCCCTTGCGCTTCTCAACGAATGATTCCTCGAAAATGTCGCCGCCCTCAGACTCCGTCTGGCGCTTCATCTCCATGTAGCGCTTTACCCCGGCGAGATGATCGCGGAACGGCTCCTTGTAATAGGCTCCGAGCTTGCGGGTCTCCGCCAGGTACTCGGTGGCCTCTTTTTTGCTCAGATTCATTTCGCGGGGATCACGGGTGGACGTCGCCCGCAGGCCGAGGCGGAGGAATTCCCGCGCAAGCACGCCGGAGTTCCTGATGACAGTCTTGATGATGTTTTCCCCGGACTCCATCGCCTTGGAAAGCTCCACCTCCTGCTCGGCGGTAAGCAGGTTTTCCTTGCCAATCTCACGGAGATAGAGCCGGATGGGGTCGTCGACGGATGATTCCTTGTCGCTGTAGATGAGCTTCTTGCGGTCCTTGACCGGCTTCTCTTCTTCCAGCTCGAGGCTGATCTCCTCTTCCGCAAGCTTGATATTGTGCTTGGACAGGAGCGTGATCACCTCTTCGATGCGATCCGAGTTGACGATTGCATCGGGGAGAAAATCGTTGACCTCGTCATAACTGACGCTCTTCTTGCCCTTGGCGTACGCGAGCAGCTTCTTCATGGCAGGGTCATCCCGCAGGGCGATGATGGGTTTCACCCCGGTCACGGAGCGCCCCGGCTTTGCGTGTTTCGCCGGGCGCGCGGGTTTCGACGCCGTCTTCGTTGCCGCCGTTCGCGATGCGAGACCCTTTTTCTGTGTCGCCTGTTTGTGTGTCATGCCGTCCTTGGTTTTCAAGTCCGTGCCGCCCCCGTTTTCAGTCTTTCCAGCTCGCTGTCCAGGTGCATCTTCTCCGCCAGGAGCTCGCGCATACGCAAAGGATCTGGCGTTTCCTTCTCCGCTTTTCGCATCTCCGCGCTCAGGAGATCGATCTTCTTCGCGAGCGATCTCTGGCGAATCCGCTTCACCCCGTCGGACACCATCCGCTCCTGATTCATCTCGAACTCGCCGCTTGAAACCTTGCGGATCGCGAGGTCGCGCAGGTCTGCGTCTTCGATCCTCGCACAGACCGCCTCGAAGCCCTGCTCGTCCGCCCGGAACGCCTCTTCCAGCGCGACAAACAGGCTGCGCGCCCTCTCGTCCTCCAGGTCCGCCAGCCCGATCCCACCCTTCCGTACATCGGCAAAAAGCTCGCGATTGGCGGCAACGGCGAGCATGAGAAAAAGATCCGTGGACATCACGCCCTGGCGCTGCCGGCGTGATTCTATCCGGCGCTCCTCCGTCTCCTGCTCGGCCCGGGCAGGGCGATGACCTCCGAACCTGCCGCGGGTTTGCCACGCCACGAAATCGTCCCGCACGACCTGCACGTCCGCGCCGAGGCTGTCCGCGAGCTGGCTCATATAGCCGTCCTTGCGGAGCTGGGACGCGGGGGCCGCGACGAATGGAAAAAGCCGGTCACGGATGCCCTCCCTTTCCTCGGCGCGGCTCCTGTCGTGTCCCTCCAGGGCCCTTCCCAGGAGCCAGGGAAAGCTGTCGTGAGGCTTTTCCAGGAGCGCCCGAAGCTGCGGGACCTCCCCCTTTTGCACAAAATCGGCGGGATCCTGCCCGCCGGGGAGCTCGACCACCTGGACAAAAAGGTCCTGGCGTTCGAGCATCTCGATGGCGCGTTCGGTCGCCTTCTGGCCGGCAGCGTCACCGTCGAAGAGAAGCAACGCCCGGGAGGCAAAACGCCGAAGCAACCGCACCTGCCTTTCGGTGAGAGCCGTGCCCAGCGGCGCCACGCAATTCACGCATCCCGCCTGGTGCATCGCCATCACGTCCATATAACCCTCGACGATGATAAAGACACCGGCCGCGCGTATCGCCGCTGCCGCCTTGTCCATCCCGAAGAGGTTCTCCCCTTTGCGGAAGTATGCCGTCTCGGGAGAGTTGAGGTATTTCGGCGGGGCTTCCCCGAGTGACCTTCCCCCGAATGCCAGTATCTCTCCGCGCGCGTTGCTGATCGGGAACATGATCCGGTTGGCGAAGAGCGACCCTCTGCCCCGCGCCGAATCCATGAAAAGCCCGATCCTTCCAAGAAAATCCGGCGAATAGCTTTTCGAGATCAGGAACTTGAAAAGCCATTCCCGGTCAGGTGGCGCATAGCCGAGCTGGAAAGATTCTATCGTTTCCGCGCTCACGCCTCTCTGCTGAAGGTATCGCANNATCCCCGCCTTCTTCGCCAGGATCTCCACCGCGTCACGCCAGTCTATCTTTTCGACTTCCATGACGAAGTCGAAGACGGTGCCACCCTTGTGGCACCCGAAGCAGTAGAAAACCCCCTTGTCCGGCGTCACGGTGAAGGAGGGCGATTTCTCCTGGTGAAACGGGCAGAGCCCCCAGTAGCGTCCCCCCTTGCGCTGCAACGCGACGTGCTCGCCAACCACCTCCGCGATGTCGATGCGGTTCCGAATCTCCGAGAGCGTGCTCTCTGGTATCCTCATGCCCCTATGGCTTCTTCAGATAGAGGTACTTCGCCTGGTTATGCTCGTTCAGGTTCCGCGAGAAAAAGTGCCGCCCGGCCTGCGGGTCCATGAGGACGAAGTACAGGTAGTCGGTGCGCGCTGGATGAAATGCAGCCTCCAATGCGGTTCTGCCAGGATTGGATATCGGCCCAGGGGGCAAACCTGCCCACTTGTACGTGTTGTACGGTGAGTCGATCTTCTCGTCATCAAGAGTGATGTACTCCGGGTGTGCCTTTTGCTGGATCTCGGTGATAATATATTCCAGCGTCGCACATGATTCAAGCCCAATATTCCTCACCAGACGATTGTAGAAGACGGATGCGATCTTCGGCGCCTCGTCATCTGCCTGGTATTCTCTTTCGACAATCGACGCCATGATCACCGCGTCGTGCATTCCCCTCGCGGTCTTGTTCTTCCAATCGGGCTCGATCCTGCCAAGATTCGCAAAGAATGTACCCGCCATCAGGTCCACCAGCGATTCAGCGGGAAAGGGCTTTGGCACGAAATACGTATCGGGGAAAAGATAGCCCTCCATCGTATCGCCGGTCACGCCATAGCGCGCAAGAAGCGTGGGCGATCTTGTCGCGGCAAGAAAGTCCGTCGCCGTGCATATTCCCAGCGCCTCCAGGTGCCGGGCGATCTTGCCTGCCGTCCAGCCCTCCGGGACGGTCACTTTTTCTATCGTGCGTGAACCCCGGACAAGCAGGTTGTGAATGGAAATCGTCGTGGCACGGGGGGGAATCGTGTAGGCGCCTGCCTTGAAGACGCCCTGCGTGCCCCTCACGCGCCCAATGGCGGTAAGCAGGCGCGCCGAGCGGATGAAGCCCTGGCTCTTGAGATCACGGCTGATATCAGAAAGGTTTTCCCCGCGCCCGATGGCAAAAACGCCGCTGGCCGCGGCCGGCCGGCGGGGACTCGAATTCACAAAAAGAAACGCCGCGGCGGCGATCAGCACAACCCCGAGGGCGATCCCGCCGGCGACTACTAGTCGTCGGCGGGATTCTTTCGGGCGCTCGGGTGTTGCTCCAGGCGGCAGCCCCGACGGTGGCGTCGGGGCGCTACTGTCGGATGAGGACAAACTCCACCCTCCGGTTCTTCCAGATGTTGTCCTGGTCGGAGAAAGCGACGAGCGGCTTGGCGGCTCCGATACCGATGGTCGTGATGCGGGCAGGCTCGATCCCTTGTGCGATAAGGGCAGCGCGGATGGCGTCCGCTCGCGCCTTGGACAGCGGCAGCAGCTCCTGCTCCTGCTCGATCTTGGCCTTCGCGGCATTGTTCCAGTTCACCAGGTTCGCGTGGCCTTCGATCTGGATCTTGTACTTGGCGTATTTCTTGAAGATCTCCGCCAGCCTCTTGATGGTGTCGGAGTTCTTCAGGGCCTTGTCTGAATCCACGTGGACATAGTCTGGCGTGTCCGCTTGGAACGTGATGCTCGCGATTCTCACCTTGTACTGGTCCCCGTCCTTGATCACAAGGATGTCGACGGGGATCGTCTTCTGTATCGTTGCGGTGTTTCCCAGCTCATCCTTGATCGTGAACTGGAGCGAGTAATCTTCCGCGGACTGCACGAGCTCTCCTGCACTGGAGAGGCCGTTCCAGATGATATTCTCTGAAGGCGCACCCTTGCCGTTGATGCTCGTGAATGGATGCCCCTCGGGGTCGTTGATCGCGATGCCCCAACTGTCGATCGGAACCGGGTCGTCCACCTTCAACGCGATGGTGAGCTCGTCGTTCACGCCGTCATTGTCAGGCGAGAAAGGAAGCCCCTGGAGCGTAAGGTCAACCTTCGGGGGGCTGTTGCCCAGCCTGAAGGCGGACGACTTCGCGGTCGAGACATTACCCTTGAGGTATTCGACAGTCAGCACCGCCGTGTAAAGGCCATCCGGTGCCGCCTTGATTCCGCCCTTGTCTTTGCCGTCCCACGTCATGGATGCGGGGACAGGTGCGGCGCCCGTAAAGCTTTTCTGCTCGCCCGCTGCTGCTTCGACCATGGAGAGCGACCATGACTTCACACCGTCCTTGACCGAGACGAGCATGGCGAATGAAATGTCGTCGCGGAACCCGTCACCGTTTGGCGAGAAGCCGTTCGAGCCTGCCGTGACGTACACGGGCGTCGGCCGCGTGTCGATCTGGATACCGCGCAACTCCTTGGTCGTGGTGTTCCCGCCCTTGCTCTGTGCCTTGACAGCGTACGTGTAATAGCCGTCCGGCATCAGGTTGCCGTTTTCGTCCTTGCCGTCCCAGGTGAAGGCCGCGGGCTTGCCTTTCCAGAACCAGCCGCGCACGTGCTTCCCGTCGGCACCCCGTATCTCCCCTTCCCACAGGTCTTCGTCGCTTCCTGACTGCTTGATGGTCACCGCCGGCAACTTGCTGTCAGGCGTGGGAGAGAACAGCATGGCATCAGCCGACACGTCGATCTGCGGCGTGTGCGTATCGATGAAGAACGGACCGCTTTCCGCTTTCGGCTTGTTGCCATTCACATAGCTCACGGCGAGCGCAACCGTATACTGCCCGTCGGGAGCATGCTTTCCGGCATCGTCGATGCCGTCCCAGGTCATTTCGTCAGGGGCCTTGCTTCGCCCGTTGAATGTGCGGACGCTGTTGCCCGCCGCATCCCGCACCGTGAAAGTCCACGAGTCGACTCCGGTGGTCACGCGCAGCGAGGGGATCAGCCGGACTTTGTCCCTTACTCCATCGCCGTTGGGCGAGAAGTACGCGGGATCAGCGGAGACGCGGACCGGTGTATCCTCCGTATCGATGCGGATGTTGACCGGTGCCGAGGTGATGCTGTTTCCCGCACGGTCAGTCGAGGCGAGTGTGTACACGTACATGCCGTCCGGCAGCAGCGTGCCGTCGTCACTCTTCCCGTCCCACACCCACTTGTCATCCGCGCGCGCCCGCCAGACATTCGTCTTGACATCCTTGCCATCGGAATTGCGGATCGTTCCGGTCCAGAACAGCTCTTCGGACGTGTCCTGGAACAACGTCACCGTATCCTTGTTGCCGTCCCCATTGGGGGAGAAGACGTCGTATTCGGCCTTGGCCGCCGCGCGCGGCGGGGTCACGTCGATTGTCACCGAAGGTGATGTCGCCTTGGGATTCTTGCCGTTCACATATGTGACCGAAAGATTTCCCACGTACGCTCCCTCGGGGAGTGGTGCGCCTGCGTCGTCCTTCCCGTCCCACACGACGGTGGCAGGAATGGTGATCGTGCCGGTGAAGGTCCGGTGCGCGACCCCCTTGTCGTCGGCCACCGCAAGGCTCCACTTCTCAATACCCGTGGTCACGGGCACCTGCAGGGAGAAGGTGACCGTGTCCTTGATGCCGTCTCCGTTCGGAGAGATATAGGAAAGATCGATGGCGAGCTGCGCCGGCGTGGGCCGGGTATCAATGATGATATTGTCCAGCTGCGCGCTCGCGCTGTTGCCCGCGCGGTCGGTCGCCGCGACGTGGTAGCTGTAGACGCCGTCCGGCGCGAGGTTGCCATTGTCGGTCTTGCCGTCCCATTCAAAGCTCGGGGGCACGCTCCCCTGCCACGTGTAGGTGCGCACCTTTTCTCCGGCGATTGTGGAAATGATACCCGTCCACGTGTCTTCCACGGAGCCCGTCTGCTGGATGGGCAGCGTGTCCTTGGTGCCGTCGCCGTCGGGAGAGAAGATGAGGTACGCGGCGTTGGAGCTGACCATCGGGGGCGTGGTGTCGACGATCACCGTGCCGTCCGGGCTCTTGCCCAGGTTTCCGTTGTCGTCATATGCCTCGAGGCGATAGTGATACGTGCCGTCGGGAACGACCGTCCCGGCATCTGACTTGCCGTCCCAGCGTAGAGAGTCGGGGATGGGGATGCCGGTCTTGATGTACGTCAGGCGCGCGATGAGGTTCTTGAAATCGACATTTTCCGGCCTCTCTTCCTTGTTCTGGATGGTCCGCACGACCACGCCGGAAGAGTCGGTGACCACGAACTGGTATCCCTTGATGTAGCGGTTGTCCGTGATGGAGATGGCGAGATCCAGGTCATCCTTGATCCCGTCGAAGTTGGGCGAGATGTACTTCTCACCCTGGGTATCGATGGAGATCACCGGTGGAGTGACGTCCCGCACTCCAATGGGAACATTGGCGCCCATGCCGAATCCCCAGACGCCGCCCTGGAGCGGGGCTGCCGCAATCGATGTGCCTATCTCCGAGACGTCCTGCCCGCCCGCCTGGCCGGCGCCTTTGCCGCCCAGCCCATTCAGCTTGAGGGACAGGCCGAATGCGATGGGCAGAGAGCGTGGGGTTTCCAAGCCCATCGTCTCACGAAGATCGAAGTTGTAGGAGGCCGTGAGGAAAAAGATGTCATCCACGGAGAAGTTCATTCCCAGGCTGAATCGGATGTCCTGGAATGCGGGGAAGCTGAGATCAGGGCTGAATGCAAGGACGAACTGGTCCGTCTTCACGACATCGAAGCTCGCGCCGATGGCCGGAGTGAACGGTGGGGGATCTCCCAGGGAACCCGCGGGCGTGCCATACAGGTAAGGCTTGCCCATGTTGCGGATGACGCCGCCCCATCGGAAATCCTTGAGGAATCCCACATTCCCCACGATGCTGACGAAGCCCAGGTCCAGACCGAGTCCCCAGTCGGGGGTTGTCGCGGTGCCCCCGAACTCGAATCCAAGCCCGGCACCGATATACAGGTCGGGGAAGAGATCCTTGGCGAATGACACGTTCAACGACCCCACGGTTCCCCAATTCAGACCGGTGAAGTTCGCGCTTGCAAGTCGGGCGATTCCAGTAAGGACGCCCGCGCGTGTGGGCCAGGTGACGCCAAGATTCAAGACGTTTCCACCCCAGAAAAAACTTGGAGTGAGCTGGGTAAGCGCGATGTAGGACGCGTCAAAGGTGAGCCTCTGCCTGTCCGCGGAGATAGCCGGGTTGAGCACGGTTCCCGCCGGAACCACCGTTGTTGCCGATCCGTCAGCCCCCGACAGGAATTGAGGAGAATAGTAATCAAGAAAGCTGCTGTCTGCGAAAGCCGCTCCACCCACGGCAAAAAGGGCGAAAACAAAGAAAACTGCAAAAACCGCACGGCACGAAAATTTTGTCATTCCGACCTCCACGCCATACTTCAAAGTAGCCATGGCTGATGAAGAAATCAACGCCTGCCGTCGAAACGAGCGGCAAGCGCCTCGATCTGCTCGATTGTGAGACGCTGGAAAAGAGCCCTTTCCACCTTCCGGAGGACCTCTTCGAGCGGTTCGGGAAGACTGTCCTCCCGAGGCTTGAGGAGAACATAAATCTCTTCCTGCTCCGGATCGGAAAGAACGATGCCCGTCACAGGGTCAGCTCCAGACCTTCCTGCGCGGTCCTGATATCGAGAGCGCTCGTGCCCAGTTGCTCCTTGTGCCATGCCGCGCTGCGTGCAATGCCGAAGAGCTTGCGATCGTCATATTGCGGTTCATGGTGAAAGAGCACGAGCGTCTTCACCTTCCATTCGACCGCCAGATTCACCGCCATCGTGTAGGCCGTATGCCCGAAGTCGAACTTGGTAAATGATTCCTCCAGCGTGTACTGGGAGTCGAGAATGAGCACGTCGGCCGATTCGAAAAAGGCGCGGTTCTCTTCCCGCTGCTGGAACTCTCGATCTGTGACCTCCGAGTCTGTCGCGAAGATGACACTCTTTCCACCATCCATGATCTTGTAGGCGAATGAGCCGCCGGGGTGATTCATCCGCTTCCACCGTATCTCGGCAGAACCGACCCGCACGCTTTCGCCCTGGAGATAGGCAAAGCGGATCTCGGCCTGCATCGCGTCCATCGTGACAGGGAAATACGGGGGTTTCATCTGTCCACGTATCGTGCGCTCGATCGAGGGAAACGGGCTCGCGAACGTGATGCGATTGCCTTTGATCCAGGCGGGGCCGAAAAACGGAATCCCCTGGAGATGGTCCCAATGGAAATGAGTGAAAAAGATGGGAAAGTCGGTGCCCGGATCACGCTTTTTCAGGAGCGAGACGCCCAGATCGCGCAATCCCGTTCCTCCATCGATGATGATGATACGGTCATCATCCGTGCGCACCTCCAGGCAGGTTGTATTCCCGCCCGTGGTGCCGAAGAGGTACGGCGGCAGGCCGGCGAGAAAGAGCTCCCGACTTTTCTGGCTCTGGAGGTCGTCGGGCCGGATGCGCTGCACGACCGCGGCGATTTTGCCCCTGACCTGCTCAGGCGTCAGAGGGGTCGGAAGAGATCCGCGCACTCCCCAGAAAACGACTTTCATTCTCCTGCTCTTCTCCCTCGGCCTCGAGGAATCCCTCCTGGAGGCGCCGCTCGAGCCATTGTTTTATCTCGGTCCATGGGTGCAATTCCCCGGAACCCATCCCCGGGCAGATCCGTGCCTGGTTTTCCCATTCGGCGCGCGAGGTGACGAGCGCGCTCCAGAACGGAAAACTGCGGCACTGCAAAGGTCGCGCCTCATAGACCGAGCATCCCCCGTTTTCCCAGAATATGCAATCGAGGTTAGGTTTTTCCTTGAGGCTGTAGCGACGAGTGAGCCCGAAATCTACCGGCCGACAGTAGAGGGAGAGGAAATCACCACTCCGAAGCCGGTGCTTTCGGGCGAGCGTTGTGACGTCCGCTGCAGAAAGAAAGACATATCCCGGGGTGTGCCGGCAGCATTTGGAGCAGCGCGTGCATTCGAATCTGAGGCCGCTGCGCGCGAAGCCATCTGGCTTTTCCATCCGTGCCTCCCAATGGACCGCTTGTGAAGAAAAAGCCTTCTTCCTTCGAGGAAGAAGGCTCCTGGGGAGAGAAGGATT
>PMDT01000247.1 GCA_003154555.1 Spirochaetaceae bacterium | reverse complement strand
TGGTCACCGCCAGCATGTGGCTGCATATCGGCGCGAACATGGACCAGCGCGTCCAGGTCATGATCGGGACCATGACGGCGCAGGGCCTCGGGGTGCAGGGAGCCAACGGCCGTCCGTCGAATGCGACCTTCATCTCTCTGTCCTCCCCGGACAGGGCCAACGCGGCGATCGGCGTCCTTGACCACGCCCTGCGGCTGGTGAACAAACAGCGCGCGGACCTCGGCGCCTACCAGAACAGGCTCGAGTACGCGATGAAGGGCCTTTCCATCGGCGCGGAAAACCTTCAGGCAGCGGAGTCCAAGGTCAGGGATACCGACATGGCCGCCCAGATGGTGGAGTTCGTGAAGGACCAGATCCTCGTGCAATCCTCCACGGCAATGCTCGCGCAGGCGAACACGAAACCGCAGTCCGTCCTGCAGCTCTTCAAGTAAAGGCATCCTACGGATCGAAGCCGCCCGGACCTGGGCGGCTTTTTTTTGCCCCGACAGCAGCGTCCCGCATGCGTCGCTTGCCGTTTGCAGCATCACCCTGCGAGCACCGCTGCCTCCGCGTCGAAGCGCGGTTCGCCTTTGTTGACAGGCCAGCGCGCCACCGCAGATACTCACCCCGTCATGCGCGTCCCCCGGGTGGCCTACGATTTCGCCGACGTCTTCAAGAAGCACGGGTTCCAATGCCACCTCGTGGGAGGTGCCGTGCGCGATATTCTCATGGGACGGCTTCACGCCGATTACGACGTGGCCACCGATGCCCTTCCCACCCAGGTCGTGCCGCTTTTCCCCCGCGTGATCCCCACCGGCATCAAGCACGGAACGGTGACCGTGCATTTCCACGGCACGACCTTCGAGGTCACCACTTTCCGCACGGACGCGGACTACAGCGACGGCCGTCGCCCCGACGCGGTCGTGTTCACCCCGTCCCTCGAGGCCGACCTCGCGCGTCGGGACTTCACGATCAACGCCATCGCGTTCGACCTCGTTGCGCGAAGCATGCACGATCCCCACGAGGGACGCGCGGACATTGAGCGTCGCATCATCCGCGCGATCGGAGATCCCTCAGCGCGCTTCCGCGAGGACGGGCTGCGCCCGCTGCGCGCCTGCCGGTTTGCCGCCCAACTCGGGTTCAGAGTGGAGGAAGAGACCCGAAAAGCGATCCCGGGCGCCCTGGACATACTGGCCAAGGTCTCCGCGGAGCGGGTCCGCGACGAGCTTCTGAAGATCCTCGCGTCGCCCGTGCCGTCGGAAGGGCTTCTCCTCATGAAGGAGACCGGCATACTCGGCATCGTCCTGCCCGAGCTGCTGGAAGGCGTCGGCATGAAGCAGGGCCGCTATCACTGCCACGACGTCTTTACGCATTCCCTTGCCGCCTGCGACGCTGCTCCACGGGAATCGCTCATCCTGCGCCTGGCCGCGCTCCTGCACGACGTCGGGAAGCCCCGGACGCTCGCCGCGGCGCCCGACGGCAGGCCCACTTTTTATGGCCACGAATCTGTTTCCGCGGACATGACCCGTGAGATTCTCCTCCGGCTCAAGCTGCCGAATATCGTGATCAAGGACGTCGTCCACCTGGTCACCCACCACATGTTCAACTACCAGGAGGAGTGGTCCGACGCGGCGGTGCGCCGCCTCATCGCACGCGTCGGCGAGCCTTCCATCGATGCCCTCATGGCCCTGCGACGCGCCGACCAGATCGGCATGTGCCCCGAGAACGCCGCGCACTTCCCCGAGGGGCTTGCCCAGTTCGCGCAGCGCGTGAAAGAGGTGAAGGATGCGGGCCGGGCCTTCACCGTATCGAAGCTCGCCGTCGACGGCAGCGACATCATAAGGAGCCTCGGCGTTGCTCCCGGCCCGAAGGTGGGAATCATTCTGAAGGAGCTTCTGCAGTCGGTGCTGGAAGACCCGAGCCTGAATGAGCGGGAAAAGCTGCTGCAGATCGCAGCAGGGCTGTTGAGGGAACGCCTCGGAGGACCCTAACCCCTGCGAACGGGTCCCGATGAGCGGGTATCTGTGCGGGGTGCGGGAGACGCCCGTGTGACCGTGGAGGTCTTTTCCACGCGCACCGGCCTTTCCGGCACATTCATTGCCTCGAATGCCAGGCGTGCCGCCTCCTGCTCTGCTTCCTTTTTGTTTTTTCCCTTTCCTGCGCCGAACGATTTGTCGCCGACGTGCACCTCGATCCAGAAAGTCTTGTCGTGATCGGGCCCCGTCTTCTGGACAACGCGGTACTTGGGGTACGTCTTCATCCTCTTCTGCACGTGCTCTTGAAGGAGTGTCTTGTAATCTTTCGCATGCCGGTTCTCAAGAACCTTGTTGATTTCAGGGATGAGCATCATGCGGACGAATTTCTGCGCGGCGAAGAATCCCGAGTCAAGATAGTAGGCGCCGATGATCGCTTCGAGGCAGTCGGCAAGGATCGTCTTTTTCGACCTTCCTCCCGAGTACTCCTCCCCTTTGCCGATCAGGATGAAATTGTCCACGCGGAGCCCGCGGGCTATCTCCGACAGGCTCGCCTCCGAGACAACGAAGCTCTTGATGCGCGCGAGCTCTCCTTCCGGCTGATCCGGAAGAGTCGAATAGACGTACTCAGCGACAACAAGACCGAGCACGGAGTCTCCAAGAAACTCCAGCCGCTCGTTGTTCTCCCCGAGCACGCCGAGCTCGTGAGCGAAAGAGCGATGCGAGAACCCCTGATTGAGGAACTCCAGCCGGCGGAAGCGTATCTTCGCATGCCGTTCGAAAAGCTGGAGCTCCTTTTTTCGCTCAGGCGAAAGCGCAGCGGTTGAACGCCGGATATTCGTGAACAAAACCTGCTATTTCTTTACCTGGGAGCGGATGTATTCCAATGCATCGCGGACCGTTTCGAACTCGTTTGCCTTTTCATCCGGAATGCTGATGCCGAGCTCCTCCTCGATTGCGTACACCAGCTCGTATGTATCGAGGCTGTCTGCCCCGAGATCCTGGCGGAAAGAGGAGTCAAGTGTGATCTTCGATTCATCGATCTCCAGGCGATCGGCGATGAGTTTCTTCATTTTCTCAAAAAGCTCGTCCATACCGTTCAACCTCCTGTTGAAAATTTTTCAAGACAGCGGGGGGGTGTTCGCTGGGAGCGATCACACAACTCGATCACGATATCTCTTCGGGCTTCAGGATCTGTTTTCCCCTGTAGTGCCCGCATTTGGGGCATACGCGGTGCGGCATGATCCGGTTTCCGCAGTTGCTGCATTCGACGAGGGTCGGCACAGCAAGTCTCAGGTTCGCTGTGCGGCGTTTACGTCCCCTTGCCCTCGATATTCTTCTTTTTGGCAGAGCCATTTCACGTCACCTCGAAAGTGTATTGATTTGATAAAGTTAAGCTACACTACACTATCGACCCTTGAATGTCAAGGCGCCCGCGTCTCCTCGATGCCGGCGGCTGAATGCGCGGCGCGGCTTCCCAGCTTTTCCTTCAGCGCTTTTGCCACGTTGGGCGGCACCATGCCGGAGATATCGCCGCCAAAACCGGCGATATCCTTGATCGCGGACGACCTGATGACTGAGTACTTCTGATCCGTGGGCAAAAAGATGGTCTCAATACGTGGATTGAGCGACCTGTTCATGAGCGAAAGCTCGAACTCGTAGTCGAAGTCAGCGAGCGCCCGCACACCACGGACGATGACATGAATGCCGACCCTGTCCGCAAAGTCGACGATCAATCCATTCCAGGTGGAAACCGAGACATTCGACAGGCCGGCGGCCATTTCCGTCATCATTGCGAGCCTTTCCTCCGCGCTGAAGAGATAACTCTTCGACGGGTTGACGGCGATGACGACCTGGACCGCCTCGAAGAGGCGGGAGGCCCTGCGGAGGATGTTGAGGTGGCCGTTTGTCGGCGGATCGTACGTGCCGGGCAGGAGCACCTTGAACATGGCACCCACAATAGCCGAGCTCCCGTGCCGTTGGCAAGGGAAAAATCTTTGACAAAGGGCATGCCGGAGAATAGAATTGAAGGTAATGAATCCGGGTGATCGATCTCGCATAATGCTCATTGTGGTTGCGCTGTGTCTCGCGGCATGCGCCACGAAACCCCCACAGAACCCGGTTGTGACTCCCACGCCAGATACGCAGAGCCAGCAGCAGACCCCGGCGGTCAACACGCAAAACCCGGCGCAAAACGCCACCCCGATGTCGGACGGGCAGCAGGGTCAGGAGTTCGTCGCCACCCAGGAGCTGTACAAAAAGACCTTTGACGAGGTGCAGGCAACGATCGACACGCTCACGAAGCTGATCTCGGCGGGAGACTACGACAGCTGGCTCCAATATCTCACGGCGGACTACGTGCAGGAGACCGGCAGCGCAAAATCGCTCTCGGATGCCTCTAACTCCGGTGTGCTCAAGAAAAACGGTATCGTGCTGAAGAATCTCAAGGACTATTTTAATAATGTCGTCGTCAGGAGCCACCTGCAGGCGACGCTCAGTGAAATACAATTCGTCGACGCCACCCACGTGAAGGCGCTGACGCAGATCCAGGGTACCTCCGTCATCCTCTACTATCTCGTGCACGAAGGCGGGCGGTGGAAGGTGGGTCTGCGGCCGACCGGAACGGACTGACATGAAGAACGGGAGCAGAAACATGATGATGAGCGGTAGCAGTCACTCGGCCATGCGCATTCTTTCCTCGCGGAAGGTCATCTGCGTGTCGGCGCTCCTCTTCGGTCTCACATTCGGGCTTTCAGCCCAGCAGGCGTCCACGGCGTCGTCCTCGACCTCGGCAGCCCCCGCGGCAGGCCAGAACAAGGAAATCACGATCGAGCAGCTCTTCCTGCAGAGCGTCGAGTTCCAGATCCTTCGCGAAAAAGCGTTTTCCGACGACTACGACATGAAGATGAATGCCCTCGATGACCTGGACAAGAAGGTGAGCGACGGCTCCTTTAAGGGCCAGGATCAGCAGGTTGAGTTCGTGCTGGAGTATCTGGCCCTGGAAGGCTCCGCCCGAACGACGCGGCAGGCCGGCCGCCTGGTGAACAACTACCCCGAGGTTCGGCGGCGCGCGGCGAACATGCTGGGCAGAGTCGGAACGGAGGACGCGAAAAACGCCCTCACGCGCATCCTGCTCATCGACGAAGAGCCGGTGGTGAAAGCGGAAGCGGCCTACGGGCTGGGCGTCATTGGCAAGAACCCCAATAATGAAGTCGTGGATGCGCTCGTTTTCGCCTACGGGCAGGAAGACCCGCAGAAGCCTGACAATAACTTCGGTTATGCCCTGTGCCTTGCAATAGAAAAGATCGGCAACAAGACGCCGGGCGGTCTGAAGGATCCTGGCGCATTCACGCTTCTGGTGAAAATTGCGCAGGGCAACTACCTGCGGACAGTGAAGACCAAGGCGCTCCAGGTTCTCGACGAGTTGAAGACGGCAAAGTAGAGGTCGGAAAGGACGGAACCGCTCCTTAGCCGGGGCCCGCCCGCTCGGCGGAAGTCCTTCGAATATCGTCAATCACCTCTTCAAGCCATTGATTCTCGGCCTCGAGGTGGATGATGCCCTTGCGGATGATCGCTTGGAGAAAGAAGTCCAGCTCATCACGGAGGGAGACGAGCGTGCGTTGGAAGCTTTCACGCTGCAGGACGGTTTTCTTCTGCTGACCTTTGAGGTAGTCCAGGACATTCTCCGGTGACAGCTTGCTGAAAAAAAGGAATCGGAGCGTGAACTCGTCCTTTACCTTGTACGTGCTGCGCAGAGGCTTC
This sequence comes from Spirochaetaceae bacterium, assembly GCA_003154555.1. Taxonomy (GTDB): domain Bacteria; phylum Spirochaetota; class Spirochaetia; order SZUA-6; family Fen-1364; genus Fen-1364. The sequence goes on along the minus strand of PMDT01000247.1, from coordinate 11,625 downwards.
AGAAGCCACTCATCCAGCTTCTTTCGCCCCTTCTCCGTGATCGAATAGATGTTTTTTTCAGCTGCTTTTTTTCCCGGTTCGGTCTTCTTCGTCACCCAATCCTGCTCGGACAGCCTGCGCAGCGTCGGATAGAGCTGGCCGTAAGACACCGACCAGACATTCCCCAGTGCGCCGTCGAATCGCCTCTTGATCTCGTAACCGTACTTGGGGCTTTCCGCAAGAAGCCCGAGCAGCGCGAACTTCAGCGACATCGCTCACCCTACCACGTTACCTGCAGCGGCTTCTTCCAGTCCTGCTGTATTTCCTTTTCCTCATACTGGATGCGCTTCTTGATGATGAAATGGCCGGGGCCCCCGGAGGCGCGAAACTCGAGGATTCCGAAACTGCCGCCGCCCAGGTAGCAGAGCTTCTCCTCCGGGCCTACTTCGTTCGTGTCCCGCAGCTCCTGCACGATGCAGTCGAAATGAGCCGGCTGGCGCGAGATGCGGTGCGTCAGGGCGGACGGAAGGTCCCTCACCTGCTTGCCGCAGATGGGGCAGTCGGGATAGACGATGGGAATCGGGGGCGGCAGAGGCCTCTGCGGCTCCATGGGCCGGCCCTGCGACCTGCGGCCTGCCCCCCGTCCGTCCCGCCGCTGCCCGCCGCCGGCCCGCGGGGGTCCGCCCTGCGGCTGGGGCTTGCGGGGATTGACGGGCCGCTCGCCCTGTTCTCCCTGCGGCGTGGGTTCCGGCGCACCGCCGGCCTTGTGACGGCGTCGGTTGCTGCGGCGTCTGAAGCTGCGCGAGCTCATGCGCTACTCCCCGTGCTCGAGATTGCGTGTGAGATCCTGGGCGATCTTCTGGATCGCCTGCAGGAGGTATTCTTCGTCATGGATCTTGATTTTCAGCTCGGCGAGCTTTTTGGGGTCGGTCTTCTTGGCAATCCGCACCATCAGTCGATCCCCTCCCCGCTCCACGCGCCGGGTATCAGCTCGATCCCTCCGTTGCGCGCGTCGATGAAGACGACGTCGAATCGCACGTGTCGGTCCGAGAGATCCGGTCTCTGCGCGAGGTAGCTGCGCGCGGCGCCCGCAATGCGCGCCTGTTTCCTGCGGTTCACCGCGCGGCCCAGCTCATCGCGCGACAGCGCACGCCATGCCTTGACCTCGACGAACGCCAGCACATCGTCGCGCGTTGCCACGATATCGATCTCGGCGCGGCGCGTGCGGTAGTTGCGGTCCCGCACGACCCACCCCTGCGCCGCCAGGTACGCGGCCGCGGCCTCTTCACCGTATGCGCCCTTGAGGCGCGTCGAGGCAAACTCCCCGCTCATGCCTCACGTCCCCCGGACGGCTTCCCCGCCACCGCGACGCCCGTGGCCGGGGCAAGGGTTTTCGGATCCACCGCCTTGACGATGAATGTCCCCTTCTTGGTCAGGAGATCGACGACTTCGCGTTCGCTCAGCCGGTTGCCGTATTCATCGATGATGAGCTCCACGGCCGGCCGCAGGGGCGCTTCAGCGTGGCTTTCCACCACCCTGCCAATGGCCGATGTATTCAGCTGCACAATGCTGCCGATAGGGTAGATGCCCATGCTTTCCAGGAATGCCTTCAGGATCTTCGGGTCGAAATGCCGCCCGTTGTCGTTGAGGAGGCTCTTCATCGCACTGTAGCCGATCATCGAATTGCGATGCGGGCGATTGTTGATCATGGAGATGTAGGCGTCTGCAACGGCGACGATCCGCGCCGACAGGTTGATGTCTTCGCCGCGCAGCTTGCGGGGATAGCCATTGCCGTTCCAGCGCTCGTGGTGCTGAAGGGCGATCACGCCGATGTCCTCGGGGTATTTCAGCTCCTTGGAGATGACTTTGTAGGAGTGGATGGGATGCGTGCGGATCTGGTTCACCTCGTCCGGGGTGAGCTTCTCTTTCTTTTTCAAGATCGCCTTGGGGACCTTGACCATGCCCGTGTCGTGGAGAAGCGCGCCGGTGGCGAGCTGGATCAGGCGGTGGCTGGTCATTTTCAATACCGTGCCCATGATGGTCGACAGGATCGTGACATTGATGACGCCTGCCGCGATCTTTCGCTCCATCCTGCCGCCCATGAGGATCAGCTGGATCATCTCGTTCCTGCCGTCCTTGATCTTCTCCAGCAGCAGGTTCACGGTGGCATCGACCTTCGTGCGGTCGATCTCATCCCCCGCAGCCACGCTGTTCATGATGTGCTCGTATTCGTCGATCGCACGCAGATATGCGTCGAAGGCGCTTTTGTCGCCCGCCGGCAGATCGCGGAACGTCGCCAGGTCGACACTGAGATCCATGCTGCGCGGCACGTCGGACACCGGGGCACCGTCGGTGCGCACGTCGGGGATCTCCCATCGCACGAGCCTGTCGATGTCTTTCTGACGGATGGGCACGCCGGCGGGCACGAAGACGTTTTCCCCGTCCATGAACACGGGCTTGTCGAACTTCATGCCGTCACGCAGATCGGCGGTCTTGATGTTCTTCATTGGGCGGCATCCAGGCCGGACACGAAGACAAGGATCTCCGCAATGACGGCATACAGGTTCTCGGGGATCAGGGTGCCAATGTCGAGCTGGAGAAGGGAATCCGCGACCACCTCATCTGCGACAAGGGGCACGCCGGCCTCGCGCGCGATCCGCGCGATGGCCTGTGCCGTAGCCCCCCTGCCTGCCGCGACGACAAGGGGAGCCGGGAGATCCTCGTTGTATTGCAGAGCGACTGCCCTGTCCACCTGCGTCATCCTTACCCCACTGTGTCCACGCTCGGGAGGGCCTCCCCCTCCGCGACAGGGGAAAAACCGTCGAATCCGTCCCCTTCTTTAATAGTATCGTCAACTTCCAAACCCATGTTATGGATTTTTGACTTCAAGCTGTCCAGACCTCCCCGGACTGCACGCATCTTTGCGGACGTTTCGCAGTACACCGATATGACGCGCTGTCTGCCGGCAAGGGGGAGATGGAAACTGACACCGGGCGTGCAGAGGGTCATTGCACGCGCTTCTGACTTATAAGGGTCGTAAAGGATCTTCAATGTGCCGGAAATCGTCGAATTCCCGCCGGACGTGAATGAAAAAGGCATCACAACCCACGATTCCGATCTTCCCCTGATATGATTGTATGCCTGCAGAGTGGTGGGCGAGCCGGCAGGGTCAGTCGCCAGGCCCATGACGAAATCGCGCACCGCCTTCGCTGACTGCGGAAGCGGGTGGCGCTTGTAGCGCCGCGGATCCCCGCCGCCCTTCTGGCCGAAACCCAGCACCGGCAGGAGCGTCCGCGCCATGTCGCTTCCGGGGTCGATGCCCTTGTCGACCATCGTTGCAGAAGCCCGGGCGCCGGACCTGGCGTCCAGGCCTTCACGGGATAGAAGCTGGCGTATCTTCTGGATGGTCTGCGCCTGAATGGGCAGGCCGCTGCGGGCCAGCGCGCGGGCGATCACAAGCTCCACGTCCGTTCCCGGCATTCCCTGCCCCTGCAGCGCTGCCGCCACGGCATCCTGCATGATCTCCGAGATGACAAGGGTCAGTTTTCCCGGGGCAAGCTCGACGCGCGCGCGCAGCGCAGCGCCCGTCTCGAGCGGCAGATGCGAGACGGCCGGGTAGACCTTGCCGCCGATGCCGACGGCCCACTTGTCCCCTTCAAGGCGCTTGATCACGTGCAGAACGACAGAGTCCCCGTGACGCAACGCCGTCTGGGTTCCGGCGGCGATGTGAATGCTGCCCCCGACCGGGGTGGGGTTCATGAAAGCCTCATGCGGAGACGCCCGCGAGGCTGCACGTGCTCAGGTGCTCTCCGGGGCGTCGGCCGCGCTCTCTTCCGCGTGCTCGGCGGTTCCCGTCTCGGGCACTTTCTCGCGCCTGCGGTGGATGAGCTCCTGGACCTTTGCGGCCTTTCCCGACCTGCCGCGCAGGTAATACAACTTGGAGCGCCGGATGCGTCCTTCCCGGACGCGCACGATCTTCGCGATCTTCGGCGAGTTCAGGGGGAATATCCTTTCGACGCCCACGCCATAGCTGATTTTGCGCACCGTGAAGGTCTTGCGCAGGCCGTCGCGCTTCATTGCGATCACGATGCCTTCAAAAACCTGCACGCGCTCGGTCTTGCCTTCGATGATCTTGTAGTGCACCTTCACGGTATCGCCGATGCGGAAGTTCTCCGCATTCTCCTTCATCTGCTCCGCTTCAAGCGCCTTCATCACGTCCATGGCCGTCTCCTTCTCTCACGATCTCCGCTGCGAGCTCCCGCACTTCCTCCGGCAGCGCCGGTGAATCGAGGAGCTCAGGGCGATTCTTCATCGTCTTCTCGATGCTCTTCTGAAGCCGCCACCGGCGGATCTTCTCGTGGTGCCCCGAGAGGAGGATATCCGGCACGCGCCTGCCGCGGAAATCCTCCGGCCTCGTGTAGTGGGGATACTCGAGCAGCCCCTGCGCGAAGCTTTCCTCTTCGAGCGACTCCCCCGTGATCACGCCGGGCACCAGGCGGACCACCGCATCGATGACCGCCATGGCCGCAACCTCCCCGCCGGAGAGCACGTAATCCCCGATGGAGAGCTCGTCGGTCACGAACGCATCGATGACCCTCTGATCGATCCCTTCGTACCTCCCGCAGAGCAGTGTGAAGCCCTGCTCACGCGCGAGCTCCTCTGCGACCCCTTGCGTGAACCTTCGGCCCGCCGGCGTCAGGTACACCACCTTCTGGCCGGGTACGCACGCGACCTCGATTGCCGCGGCGATCGGCTCGGGTTTCATCACCATGCCGGGACCGCCGCCGTAGGCAGCGTCATCGCAGACGTGGTGCTTGTCGGTGGCGAAGGCGCGGATGTCCACCGCCTTCACCGCCACCTGGCCGCGCGCGATTGCCCGCGCCAGGATGGAGCTCCCCAGATACCCTGCGAAAAGATCCGGGAAAAGGGTGAGGATCGTGACGGTCATCGGAGGATCTCATCCTCTCGCAGCACCATCCGTCCCGCTTCCAGGTCCACCTCGGCGATGAAGTGGTCCGTGAAAGGGACGATGATCGTCCGCCCATCCTTTGCCCGGATCTCAAGGAGCTGGGCGGGCCCCCCGTCCCAGACGGAGCACACGGCCCCGACCTCCTGATCTCCGAACCAGAGCCTGCACCGACACAGGTCCGATGCGTAGTATTCACCGGAAGCCAGCGGCGCGGCAAGGGTGCGGGGCACCCAGAGCTCCCAGCCCACCAGGCGCTTCGCCGTCTCCGGGCTTTCCAGCCCTTCCACCTTCGCAATGATGCCCGCCGGCTGCGGCCGTGCCGCCACAATGCGCATGCGCTTTTCCGCGCCGGCCTTCCTGAACAGCGCCTCCTGCAGCCCCAGCAGGTGGGACACCTCGCCGGAGAAGCTCTTGATCTTCAGCTCTCCCGTGACGCCATGCGTTCCCGTGACAACGCCGACGGCAAGAAGCTGCGGATCCACGCGGGACGGGCTTTCAGTCCAGGATTTCGAGCACCACCCTCTTGCCGGAACGGGTGGAGGCGGCGCTCAGGAGGGTACGGACCGCCTTGGCGATCCGCCCGTGCTTCCCGATGACCTTTCCGATGTCATTGTCGGCGACCTTCAGCTCGAGGATGGTGGACTTCTCCCCCTCGATCACGTTGACGCTCACGCCCGACGGGTCGTCGACAAGGGTTTTTGCGATGTACTCGACCAGATCTTTTTCCACGGAACTCTCCTTCCGCGGTTGTCTCTATGCGGCGCCCACGGGCTTGCGGCTGAGGAGCTGCTTCACCGTGTTCGACGGGGTCGCTCCGCGCGCGATCCAGTCCTTGACCTTTGCCTCGTCCACGGAGACCTGCTTCTCCGGCTTCTCGATGGGATGGTACAGGCCGATCTCCTCCAGCACACGGCCGTCGCGCGGTGTGCGGGAATCCATCACCACGATCCTGTAATAGGGGCGTTTCTTTGTCCCGAATCTCTTCAGCCTGATGCGCACGCTCACTGGCGTCCTCCTTGATCTTTCTCTGCTGCTGGGCAGGGCTCGCTTGCGGCCGGCGCTGCCGCTCCTGGCGGCATTCCCTGGCTAGGAGCCGCCGAGCTGCGACAGCACCTGAGCCTGATATTTCGAGTTCTTCGACATCTTCTTCATCATCAGACACGTCTTCTCGAATTTTTTCAAGAACCTGTTCACCTCGAAGACAGACGTCCCGCTCCCCCGCGCGATGCGGGTGCGGCGCTTCGGACCGATGATCCGGTAGTTCCTCCGCTCCTTGCGCGTCATGGAAAGGATGATGGCCTCTTCCCTCTTCATCCCCTGCTCGTCGATCTTCTCTTCCGCACCCGTGCCCTTGAGCCCGGGTATCATCTCCATGATGGACTGGATGCTCCCCATCTTCCGCATCCTGCGGTACTGGTCGAGCATGTCCTCCAGTGTGAATGTCTCCGATGCGAGCTTGTCCTGGAGCCGCTCCGCCTCGCCCTGCTCCATCGTGGCCTGCGCCTTCTCCACGAGGCTCACCACGTCTCCCATGCCGAGGATGCGCGACGCGATCCGCTCGGGATGGAACGCCTCAAGGCCGTCGAGCTTCTCCCCGACGCCCACGAATTTGATGGGCTTCCCCGTGATGCTCTTCACGGAGAGCGCCGCGCCGCCGCGCGTATCGGAATCGAACTTCGTGAGGATGACGCCCGTGAGTGTCACACGCGCATCGAACTCGCGGGCGATGTCCACGGCGTTCTGCCCGGTCATGGCATCCGCCACGAGCAGCACTTCCACCGGGCTGGCCGCATCGCGTATCCGGACGAGCTCCGCCATGAGCGCCTCATCCGCCTGGAGCCTGCCCGACGTGTCCACGATGACCGTATCGAACTGCTCCTTGCGCGCGCGGGAAAGCGCCCCGCGGACCACCTGGACAGGGTCCTTCACATCTTCGTGATGGACCTCGACGCCGGCCTTCTCTCCCAGCACGACGAGCTGCTGCACGGCGGCTGGCCGCACGAGGTCCGCGGCAACAAGAAGCGGGCGCCTTCCCTGCCCTCTCAGGTGGAGCGCCAGCTTCGCCGCTGTCGTGGTCTTGCCCGATCCCTGGAGCCCCGCGAGCAGGATCACCGACTGCGTGTCCGGGCCTTTCAGCGCGAGCCCCTGGCTTTCTCCACCGAGCAGCGCCACCATCTTGTCGTACAGGAGCTTGACGAACTGCTGGCCGGGGGTGACCGAGCGAAGGACCTTCTCCCCGAGCGCTTCCTCCGTGGCCTGGTTGACGAACCGGCGTACAACGCGCAGGTTGACGTCTGCCTCGAGGAGGGCGATCTTGATCTCGTTGATCGCGTCCTGGATATTTTTTTCGGAGATATGCGCCTTGCCGCCGATCTGTCGCATCAGATCGCCGAGCTTGCCGCTCAACCTGTCAAGCATTCGTACCCGTTCTTCGTAAGTATAGGACGTACAAACATATACCGATCCCGGGGGTGCGTGTCAAGCCAGCCACACCGGCCACGGTACTCCGTGGCATTTGTACCCAGTGGCATTTGCCGGCCACTATACCCAGTGGCATTTGCCAGCCACTGTACTCAGTGGCATTCGCCGGCCACTGTACCCAGTGGCATTTGCCGGCTGCCCTACTTTGCCGACACGGGAATGTAGCGCGTCTCGACACTCTTGTAAGCCCCGTTCACAATCCGCATGATCGCTACGGGCAGCTGCAGCGGCCTGTGCGTCTTCTTGTCCATGTCGATCTGCCCCGTCAGACTTTTGTATCCCAGTGTCTGCTCCAGTGCATCCCGGACCCTTTGAGGGTTCGACGAGCCGGCCTTGCGGACGGCAGCAGCAACCAGGCCGATTGCATCCCACCCGGGGACGGACGCCGGTCTCGGCTCATCGTCGAACCGGGTCTTGAATTTCGACCACATGTCGGCGATGCCGGCATCATCCGGGGAAATACCCGCGCAGAACCACACATTCGTGAGAGGAACCCCCGCCTGCTCGAGCAGCGGGGACGCCCACGCCTGGTTTCCCAGGATCAGCGATTGATAGGCAGCGTTCCGAGCCGCGCGTGCAACGGCGAGATTCATCTCGAGAGATCCGGGAACATAGAGGGCCTCGACGTCGGCTGCGCGAAGCTTTGGCAGGAGAGCGGCAAAATCCCCTTCGAAGGAAAGAGACGCGGCAATTACCTTCCCCGCCTTTTCAAGCGTCGTCTCGAACGCCCGCGCCTGCATGACCGACATCTTGTTCGCGGGATCCGAAAGCGTGGCGTAACGGGTGACCAGGAAGTTGCCGGCGGCGTAGGCGGCCAGAGCCGAGGCCATCTGTATGGCGCTGGGCTGGACGAGGAATACAAATGGCCGCACCGTTCCCGTCTGCTCGGGGTGATCGAGCTTCAGGTCGGGGCTCGTCACCAGGTCATTGATAGCGAGGGACACCAGCGGCACCTTTGACAGGTCGGCGACGGGGCTGACGGCAAGCCCCGCATTCGCGACGCTGGATCCGATCACGGCGCACACGCCATCTTCCTGCACGAGAGTGGTGTACGCCTTGACGGCTTCCGTCGGGCTCTGCTTCACATCGATGGGGTAAAGCTCGATCATCCTTCCGCCGATGCCGCCCGCCGCGTTGANNGCCGATGCGGACGGGTCCTGTCTCCCGCACGCGGGTCGTCGTGGTGCAGGCGAAGAGAACACACGCACAGAGCAGTATCGAGCAGCGCGCCAGTCGTCGTGCCATGAGGAGCGGAGTATAGCGGGACGACCGGGGCATGGGAATACCGCGAATGAACCCTTTTCTATCGCACCTGGAAGAAATGGCTTTCGATGTACAGCAATCTCTGCCGGGCGGCGTCGGCAAACTGACTTTCGGGATATGTCGCGAGGATGTCGCGATAGAGGGTCCGCGCACGGGCGATGTCGCGGAACCGGGAATCCGCCTCAAGGAGCTGCGCCATCAGGAACTCCGCCTCGTCGATCCACGCGCCGGTCGGGAATCGCCGTGCATATTCCGCCGCGAGCTCAAGGCCGACGCCCGTCTCCCCAATGCTCCTTTCCAGCCGCGCCGCCTCGATGAGCGGTTGCTCCATCGACGGATCGTTGATCGCGAGAAACTGCTTCAAAGTGCCCATCAGCCCTGCCTGGTCTTTCTGGGCAATGGCAACACGCACGAGTCCCAGCACGGCGCTCTGGGAGTACGCATTCTGCGGCGAGAGATTCTTGCCATAGTACTTGGCGGCCGCGTCGTAGCTTCCCAGGCGCATGTACAGCGATGCGATCTGATCGTTGAGCGCAGGATTCCCGTCCTTGTATCCTTTGAGGAGCTCGGCGATCGCAGCTTCATATGACCCCAGGCTCGTCAGGCGCTCGGCAAAGGCCGGATCTCCCGTTTCCACGGCGCCGCTTCCCGCGGCATCAAGCCCCTGCTGCTGTCCCACGGCGGCATTGAAATCCTGGTCCGAGACGACGTGCACCCTGACCGTTTCCTTTGCCGATTTCCCGGTCGCATTATCCTGCTGGAGAAAATCGAGGTCATAGGTTCCCATTTTCAGGGCCTTGAATGTAAACCACGTCTTGTCGTTGCGCGTCTCCTTCGCTTTGAACGACATGCCGTCGCCCTGTTGAACCGAATCGGGGAAACCGAGAAAAAGAAATCCGGTGCCGTCCAGCCCGATCTGCATCTCGTCTCCCTGCCGGGCATAGATCTCCCGCAGCCTGCCATAGCTTCCCGGGGTGCCTGTGCCTCCTGCCGAGCCCTGGGCCGACCCTTGCGCGGCGCTGCCGCCGCCCGAGGAGCCTCCGCCTGGGCTTCCTTGCTGTGAACCCGTGCCAGTGCCCGATGAAACTGCGCCGGGAGCGGCGGTCGCTGTATTCCTGCCACTGGAAGTGGTCACAGGGGTCGATGCACCCGACAGCGACGGGATAGACGAGCTCGCGCCAGTGGAGGCAGCCGACGAAATGCCGCCAGGAGCGGCCGACGAAATGCCGCCAGGAGCGGCCGACCGTGGCTTTACCGCAGCCGACGCGGCGGGAGCCGCGGAAGCTGTCGGGCTCCCTGCCGCCGTCCTGGGAGTGACTGCGGCCCCTGCAATCGGCGCAACCGGAGCGGCAAGCGCGAGTGTGGCTCGCGCGCGAGGTCGTGCAGGCATCAGGAAACCTGAGTCGATGGGAACAGGGAGCGGTGCCTGCTCGACAAGCGCAGGGCTGGCCGCGATAACGGAAGGATCCGGCACTTTTTCGGGAGTCGGAGCCGCGGCAACAGAAGGCGCAGCCTTGGCTGCTGCTTCAACGGGGGGAAGAGGAGGAGGCAGGTCAGGATGCATCTCCACGACCGGGGCGGTCGCGGCTTTCGAATCGTACATCTCAACGGTGAGAACGGCAGGCGGCGGCGCAGTGGCGCAACCGAGCAGGAAGCCCGCAATGACGGCAACAGGAAAGAAAGAGGCCTTCCTTATCATCGGTTCCCCTCCCAGAAAAACCGAAGCTGGGACCATGTGTTGCCGGTCAGCACCCGGCTCCCACAGTATATACCTAGGGCACGTTCTGGAACAGCAGCGCCATGTTCCGATCGTTAATGGATCCGACGATTTCTTTGACGATCTCGCGCGGGTCAACCCAGTACTTCTGCACGAGCTCCTGGCTCCACTTTGGAAGCCGGGGCCGATACGGGACATACTGCGGCGGCCGGGTGACAGGCGAGAGGTCCGGGACCATGTAATCCTCCGGGGTGATCTCCAGCTCGTCGGCGCGGAGCAGCGGCTGCGGCGCGGCACTCTGTCTCTCCCGCAACGCGGTCACCGAGGCCGCGTGCGCATGCGACGAAAGAACCGCGAGCGTGATGACAAAGGCAAGAAAGGCCGCCCCGGCGATGATCAGGATCTCAGGGCGCGGCAGCCGCCTGGGCAGCTTCACTCTTCTCCCTGCTCTCCAGCCGGATCGCGACCAGCTTCGAAACCCCCGACTCCTCCATGGTCACGCCGTACAGCACATCGGCGCCGGCCACCGTGCGCTTGTTGTGAGTGATGACGATGAACTGCGAATGATTGGAAAACTCCCTCAACAAATTCGCAAGACGGCCCACGTTCTCCTCGTCCAGCGCGGCGTCGATCTCGTCCAGGAGACAGAACGGCGACGGCTTCACCATGTAAATGGCGAAGAGAAGCGACACGCCCGTGAGCGACCGCTCGCCGCCCGAGAGGAGGTTGATGTTTTCGAGCTTCTTGCCGGGCGGCTGCGCGAAGACCTCGATGCCGGATTCGAGCGGCGCATCGGGGCTTTCCAGCCGCAGCTCCGCGCGGCCTCCGCCGAACAGGCGGCGAAAGACAGTGTGGAAGTTTTTCTTGATCTTGTTGTACGTATCGAGGAACAGCTCCGTTGATTCCGCGCGGATCTCCGTGGTCACCCGCTTCAGGTCTTCGCGGGCGTGCACGAGGTCGCCAAGCTGGCCGGTGAGGAAGTCGAAACGATCCTTGACCTCGGCGAACTCCTCCGGCGCCATCAGGTTGATCTGGCCGAGCTTCCGCATCTCCTCCCGCAGCTCGGCCAGGCGCGGCCGAAGATCGTGATCGGGCTTGAGATCCGGGATTCGCGTTTCGTACTCCGAGAGATCACGGGAGAAACGCTCGGCAAAGTTCGCGTGCAGGTCCTTGATCTCGGTGCGGATCTCGGTCACCTCGATCTGCATCTTCTCGA